>NZ_MWLP01000020.1:0-88363 GCF_010634885.1 Microbacterium sp. B35-04
GGCCGTTGAGCGAGCGAGGAACGAGCGAGACGAAACGCCTGAACCCACGAGCAAGCGCCGTTTCGTCTCGCTTCGCTCGCTCAACGACCGGACACGACGACACGCAAGGACTCCCCATGACCGACACGCTCGCCGCCACCGCCGCGTACACCGACCCGTCCGGTGACCGCCGCCCGCTCCCCGACCCCGACGCCGAGGCGCGCGTGCGCGCGGACGACCGCGGTCACGTGTTCCACTCCTGGAGCGCGCAGGCGCTCATCGACCCGCTGCCTGTCGCGGCGGGCGCGGGTGCGACGTTCTGGGACTACAGCGGCAACGCCTACCTCGATTTCAGCTCGCAGCTGGTGAACCTCAACCTCGGGCATCAGCATCCGGATCTCGTCGAGGCCATCCAGCGGCAGGCCGGCCGCCTGGCGACCATCCAGCCGTCTATGGCGAACGATGTGCGCGGCGAGCTCGCCCGGCGCATCGCCGACGTCGCCGGCGATGGCTTCGAGAAGGTGTTCTTCACGAACGGCGGCGCCGACGCGAACGAGAACGCCGTCCGCATGGCGCGTCTCGTGACCGGCCGCCGCAAGGTGCTGTCGATGTACCGCAGCTACCACGGCAACACGACCACCGCCATCTCGCTGACGGGCGACCCGCGGCGCTGGCCGAACGAGCCGGGCGACGGCTCGACGGCGAAGTTCTTCGGGCCTTACCCCTACCGCTCGGCGTTCCACTCGTCGAGCCCCGAGGAAGAGACGCAGCGCGCGCTCGAGCACCTCGAGCAGACCATCGTGCTCGAGGGCGCGTCGACGATCGCCGCCATCGTCATCGAGACGATCGTCGGCACGAACGGCGTGCTGGTGCCGCCGCCCGGCTATCTCGCGGGCGTCCGAGAGCTGTGCACCCGCTTCGGCATCGTCTACATCGCCGACGAGGTGATGGTCGGCTTCGGCCGGGTCGGTGAGTGGTTCGCGTTCCAGGCGTTCGACGTGCAGCCCGACCTCATCACCTTCGCCAAGGGCGTGAACTCGGGCTACGTGCCGCTCGGCGGCGTCGTCATCTCGGACCGTATCGCGGCGCACTTCGACACCGTCTCGTTCCCCGGCGGGCTCACGTACTCGGGGCACCCGCTGGCTTGCGCCGCGGGCGTGGCGACGTTCGAGGTCTTCGAGCGCGACGGCATCCTCGAACGCGTCCGCGACCTGGGCTCGCGCGTGGTCGAGCCTCGCCTGCGCGACATCGCGGAGCGGCATCCGTCCGTCGGCGATGTGCGGGGCATGGGCCTCTTCTGGGCGATCGAGCTCGTCAAAGACCGCGAGACCCGCGAGCAGCTCGTGCCGTTCAACGCGAGCGGGGCGGATGCCGCACCCATCGTCGCCGTCGCCGCGGCGTGCAAGCGCGAGGGCGTGTGGCCCTTCACCCACTTCAACCGCGTGCACGTCGCCCCGCCCCTCGTGATCACCGAGGACGAGCTGGTGCGCGGCCTGGACGTGATCGACCGCGCGCTGTCGGCCGCCGACGAGTTCGTGGCGCACTGAGCGAATGGCTGCCGGCTCCGCATTCTCGGGAATGCGGAGCCATTCTCTCGGGGTGACCGAATCGTTCTGATGCGCGGGAATATATGCCCTGCGTCCTCCGTTATTTCTGTACTCAGCACTCTGTGCTGGCTCCAGGAGGGGACCGTGGGCAAGAACTACATCGACATCGAGAACGACCAGGGCGAGACGCTGCGCTACCGCAAGCATGTCAACGGCCGTGGTCTGATCGCGCATGGAGCGAAGGTGCACCCGAGCGCCGTCGTCGAAGCGGGGTCGTATGTCGAACCGGGCGTGCAGATCGCCGCGGGCGCGCACGTCGGCCGCGGTGTGTGGGTCGAGTCGGATGCCGTGATCGGCCCCGACGCCGTGATCGAGCCGCACGCCCACATCGGTCCGCGCGCCGCGATCGGCCCGAAGGCGAAGATCGGCGTCCGCACCCACGTCGGACACGACGCCCGCGTCGCCGGAGGCTCACTCATCGGCGATGACCAGACGATCGCCGACGGCGAGCGCGTCGCCACCGACCAGCGGGGACTGCGCCTGGCCGCCTGATCCCGCGATCGCGGAGCGTCGCGCGCACGGCATAGGCTCGCGACGTGTTCAGACGCGTCCTCATCGGAATCCTCCTGCTCGCCGTCGCGGGCGCGGCCGTCTGGTGGTGGGCCGGGCGCGACGGCGACTCGGCAGAGGTCGGCGTCGCGACGCCCGGCGCAGCGCCGACGATGCCCGCGATTCCGTCCGATGCGTTCGAGATGACGGTCGAGAGCGTGCACGACGGCGATACGCTGCGCGCTCGGGCGGCGACGCCGAACGCCGTCGTCGAGGACATCGAGTCGACGCGTGTCCGCTTGCTCGGAATCGACACCCCCGAGATCTCCCCCGAACTCGACTGCTGGGGCTCGGAGGCGACGGCGAAGCTGACTGCTCTCGTCCCCGCCGGGTCGACGATCTGGGTGGCGCCCGATGCCGAGGTGCACGACCAGTACGGCCGGACGCTGCTCTATGTCTGGACGCCCGACGGCCGGTTCGTCAACGGGGAGCTCGTGGCGCAGGGCGATGCGCGCGTCGAGATCTACTCGCCCAACCGCAGCCAGGAGGCGCTGCTCCGCTCCCTCGAGTCGACGGCGGTCGCCACCGGAGCCGGCCGGTGGAGCGCGTGCGGCTGAGTCGTCAGGCGAACAGGAACAGCACGAAGCCGATGAGCGGCAGCGTCCCCTGGATGAGCGCAGCGCGCAGGTAGCGCATGCCCGTGCTCAGCAGCACGAGCGCCGCCGCGACCATCGATCCGAGGCTGAACAGCACGAGCGCGAGGCCGGCCGCGCGGACGGGTGCGGTATCCGAGCCCGCGAAGATCAGCACGAGGCCGATCACCACGCCGATCGCGAGGAAGAGGTTGTAGAACCCCTGGTTGTAGGCCATCGGCTTCGTCGTGTCGGCGGCCGCCTGGTCGGCGACGCCGAAGCGTTTCCAGATCTTCGGCTGCGTCCACTGCACGCTCTCCATCACGAAGATGTACACGTGCAGCAGCGCCGCCAGCGCTGCGAAGACCGTTGCGAGGATAGCCACCATGAGCGAACGATAGCGCCCGGGCTACGCTGAACGGTATGGCGAAGGGTGGGTCGCGCGCAGGCGGACGGGCACGGGATGCCGCGGGCAAGCGCCGTGGCGCAGCATCCGGCTCCGCAGCGAAGGCGAAGCCCGCGAAGCCGCAGCCCGTTCAGCCGCGCCGGCCGCAGCCGTCGCCGGTACCCCCCGCCGAGCCGCCGATGCCGGCGACGTTCCTCCTCGGCGCGATCCCCGGTGCGACGCCGGGCAAGTGGATCGACACCTGGAAGGAACGGATGCCGCGCACGAGCCTCGAGCTCGTGCCCCTGGCCTTCGCCGACCAGCGACGGCCCGTCGTCGACGGCGAGGTCGACGCCGCCCTCGTGCGGCTGCCGATCGACAAGGACGGGCTCCACGTCATCCCGCTCTACGACGAGGTGCCGGTCGTCGTGTGTGCGAAGGAGTCGCACCTGACGGCCGCCGGAGAGCTCGACACCGCCGACCTCGTCGGCGAGGTGCTGATCGTTCCGGAGGACGACGTGCTGCGCATCAGTGTGCCCGGCACCGAGAAGCCGCGCTTCGCTCCCCCGGCCGACACGGCCGAGGCGATCGCGACCGTCGCCGCAGGGGTGGGGATCGTCATCGTGCCGATGTCGCTCGCGCGGCTTCACCAGCGCAAGGACGTCGAGTACAGGCCGCTCCTGGACGGCCCCACCTCCACGGTCGCGCTGGCGTGGGCCGCGGATCGCACAACGCCCGCCGTCGACGCGTTCGTGGGCATCGTGCGAGGACGCACCGCGAACTCCTCCCGCGGCTGAACCGCCGTCAGGACGCAGGAGGAGGGGCGCCGCCCCCAGTCCCCAGTGCGGCGCCCCTCATGGATCGGCGCGAAGACCCGCAGCCCGACCTGCGTTCCCCAGAGTGGCCTTCTGCTCTGCACCCGACCCCCCGCCGGCGTGCACGAGCCGTTCCGATGACCTGGAGCAGGCGTCATCGGCTCTGATACATGCCGAAGCGAGATCTCAGATGGCTGAGTTCGTCTTGCCGTGAGGGCTGATGATGCCGGCGAAGCCGCGTTGATCAGAATCCGGCGCCATGGACCTGGAACGGAGCCACGATCCCTGTCCGCCGAGACGCCTCGGCCAGTGCGATCGACGGTGCGACGCCCGCCGCCAGACCCTGGTGCATCGCTCCCAGAAGCTCGCACGCCGCGTCGTCGGCGACCACGACAGGCGCCGCGATGACGCTGCGCGATCCGGCGTGGAGCCAGACGCGGGTCATTCCGACGGCCTCCTCATGCCAGCGGATCGACGACCGGCCGACCTCGCACGCCGACAGCACGACCGTATGCGGCACCTTCTCAATGAGATCGACGTCGTAGCCGAACAGGGTTCCGTCGTGGAGCTGCAGACCCGAGAACAGCGGGTGCTCCGCGGAATGGCGGCCATGCGCGGCGACATGCAGCACGTCGACGCGGGACGCGGCACCGGTGAGCGCCATGACCGACGCGTCCTCGTCCCGCAGAACGATCGGATCGGGCCATGCCTCCGCGGCCCGCGCGACTTCTTCGGCGGCGCGTTCGACTCGTGGCCCCGCCGCGAAGGCGACCCGCCGAGCGTCGGAGCGCTCCCTCGTCGACAGCCACTGCGACGCGGAAGTGGCCACGGTGAAGACCCTCCCGCGAAGTGCCGGCAGCAGCGCCCACGGGATGCCGCCCAGGATGCCGGGGACGCTGAGCACCAGCTTCCGGTCGCCGACGACCTCCGCCACCGGAGCGAGCAGCGCTGCCGACAGCGCCGCGACGCGTTCGTCCAACGAGCGTTGCACCACTGCGGCCATGGGTCCCGCGCGCACGGCGGCGCTCACATCGGCATCCGCTCGCAACGCAGCCACGCTCCGCCCGACCTCCGGCCACGCGTCGATCCGGACGACGCGGGCACCATCCCGCCGCGCCGCGACGGCCACCATCCCCGAGCGATCGAAGACATATGACACCGATGCCGTCTCGTCGTCGAGTCCCTCCTGCAGCTCGTCGAGCGATGCGCGCGGACGTCGACCCGCCGCACCCGAGGTGGCCCACTGCCGCTGACGCAGCTGTTCGCCCAGTTCCCGGGCCCTGCCTGACGAGAGCCAATCGGGGCCGCCCTCGACGCGCAGCGCGCGAAGCTCGGCCAGGTCGGCCGCCAACTCGGGATCAGGTGGCGGGCGAAGCGGCACGACCTCCTGATTCAGGAACCGGGCGCGCTCGGCCCACTCGAACACCACGTCCGGGCGCATCGAACGAACAGCCGACTGCAGTCCCGCAAAGATCAGCCCCTCTCCGTACATCACGAGCGAGGTCGCAAGATCGAGGCTGCCGAACGACGCCTGCCACTCGCTGAGCGCGTCGAGTCCGGCGGCCGCACGAGCGCGCACCAGATCTTCACGCCCCTGCGCAAGGGCGCGGGCAGCCTGCACCTGGCGGGTGAGCAGGGTGAGCTGGATCGGGGCGGTCGGGCGGACGCGCACCCCGCCGTGATCTCGGTCGTCGATGCCGACCCGCGCGCGCCACAGGTCGGCGGTGAGCTGCAGCGCCTCAGCCTCTGCCTCGAGCCGGTGATTCCGGAGCGCGTCGGACAATTCGCCGACCGCCCTGAGATCGATGCGCCGCGCGGAGCCGCTGCCGGCGGTGCGGCCGCCGCTGCCATCCGGAATCGACGACAGGAGCGCGGCCCTCAGCCGAACGCCGTCGGCCCGGAGCGCCCACCACTCGGAGTGCACCCTGCGGAACCGCTGCGCCGCGCGACGCGCGACCTGCTCCGCGCGGGCGGGAGCGTGTGTGAGCAAGGCGCGGGCCAGATGGAATTCGGCCTCGGCTCGGGCCTGTGGCATTCGGTTCGCACCGAAGGTCTGAGCGACGCGGACCAGACTGGTCTCGGCTTCGACGACCAGGCCCGCGTCGCGCAGGACCTCGGCTCTGTCGAGGTCGCAGATCGCGGCGTTGACGTCGGAGGCTGCAGCGAGCGCGTCCCGCGCCGCCGCCATCGTCGACAGCGCCGCGATCAGATCGCCTTCCAGGAGGGCGACGTACCCGGCGTTGTGGACCGCCATGGCACGCTCGACATCGTTGCCGGTCGCCGCGTAGTCGGGTGCGGCACGTTCGAGGTCCGCCCTGGCCGCACGGAACCGCCCAGCCTGACTGTGCGCGAGGCTGCGGTTGAGCAGCATCGGGGCTCGATGCTCTGACTCGTCCCCGATGCCGTCGATCGCTTTGTCGAGCCAGCTCACCGCCTCGTCGAGTGCACCTCGCTCCAATGCCAGGAGCCCCAGCTGCCCGTGGAGCATCGCCGATGTCTGGCGGGACAGCCGCGGATATGCGAGGGCTTCCTTGCAGAGGCGCTCAGCTGCTTCGGGATCGCCTTGTCGGATCACGACGGCTGCCATCGAACCGGCGATGCGCGCCCGAAGATCGGGATCGTCCGTCCGCGCCGCGGCGCGCGCGAGCTCGCGGCGTGCCGCCGCGTTGCGACCCCCATTGAGGTGAGCACGACCACGCCGATACAGCTCCCCAGCCGTCAAGGTCATCCTCACAGCATGGCGCGAATTCGCCGCGCATGCGACGAAGGTCTGGCGTGCGGTGGCTAGTCGGACGGCTTGATCGCCGACAGATCCTCCTTCTCCGTCACCTGTTCGTCGAGCACTTCCTTGACGACCCCGCTCACGTGCTGCACGAGCGGCCGGGACTTCGCCGATGCCGACCCCCCGCGCGCTTCTGCCAGCCGCTGCGCGATGCGGCCGGCCACCAGGGGCGCCGCGAAGGACGTGCCGCTCCACACGGCGAACCCCGACCGGAAGTCGTCGAGGTCGAGCGTCTCGCGCCGATGACCGTACTCATCGCTGCGCAGGTCTGATTGGATTCCGCCCTCGAAGTCGACCGGGATGATCGAGAGCACCGACACGCCCCGCACATAGGTCTGCACCCATTCGCCGATGTTGGAGAAGAGGGCGACCGTGTGACGGGAGGGGTTGAGTGCACCGACCGTCACGAGGGGGACCAGGTCGGCTTCCTTTTCCTTCTCGATCCCGCAGTCGGCACCATCCCAGTGGTGCATGGAGGCAGGAGCAGCGGGGCGGTCGGTCGCGTCATTTCCGGCTGAGCACACCACCACCGTGCCGGCCCGTCGCAGACGCGCGAGCAGGTCGTAGAGCTCGCTCTCGACGGACTGCCGCTCGGGCGTCTCGTGGTAGAAGCTGAACGAGAGGTTCACGACATCGATGCGGCCACCGCCGTCGGTGTTCTCCACGATGTCGACGAGCCTGCCGAGCGCCGCGATCAGATCGTTCTCGAGAATGAGCCCGTCACCATCAGCGATGCGAACCGGGAGGATGCGGGCTTCCGGGCACGCCTGCAGCACGATGCCCGCGATGAAGGTGCCGTGCCCGGCAGCACTGTCGACCACGCCGTCCAAGGGGCTGCCGATCGACGGGTAGCGGTCGGGGTCCGTTTGGCCGTCGACGATGCCGATCTCGCCGCCGTACTCTGCGACCGCATCGATCACGGCTTCGTCGAGCCACGGGTGGCTGCCATGTCCCGTGTCCAGGATCGCCACCACCGGCCGGTCCTCGAGAGGAAGCTTCGGCTCGGGGAGGTCTCCACCGATGAATGTCACCGGCTGCCGTCCCCCGAGGCCCGGATAGGCGTACCCCTCGATCCCCGAGGGGTTGCCCTTGAACGGGTTGCCCTTGAACGGGTTGCCCTTGAACGGATTCCCCTTGAACGGATTCCCCTTGAACGGATTCACGTCGAGCGAGTCGGTCGAGAGGACGTGGTTGAGCCCGATGCCGGTGACTCCCGCGCGACGAGCTTCAACGAGCAGGCGCGCCGCGTCGGGACGGGTGAGCGGCTGCTGCGTCTTCGGGTCGGGAGCGACGCCGATGCGTACGCGCTTGGTGCGCGCCACGCCCTGGCGTCGGCGGGAGCCGGCGGCGACCGTGCTCTTCGAAGACCCGACCGACCGGGTCGCGACGCCGTCTTGCGGCTCTGGATTCTCGAGGTCCTCGATCTCGACGGTCCAGCCCAGCCTCTCCGCGATCGCGGCAAGGGGCGACTTGTCGAGACTCCGCGGCACGGTCTTGCCGGTCGGTGCGAGCAGGAGCACGTCAGGCTCGTAGACCGTCGGAGCGAATCCGGTCCCCACCGGCAGGATGTCGGGGTCGAGAAGCGCGGCACGTACGCGGCGCGCCTCTCGCTGCCGCCAGGTCAATCGTGGAGTGTGGGTCGGCTTCTGCGGATCAGGCATGATTCCCCTTCATGTGTGACTGCACTGCGCATGGCGAATCGGATGCCTCAGCAGAGGCATCCGATTCCGATAATCAGACTTCGAACTGCGGGGTCTGGAAGTCGCGCAGTGCGCCGTCGGCGTCCTTCACGACCAGGCGAAGTCGCGCCACCCCAGGCGTGACCTCGTCGAAGGCGAAGCGTCCGTGCTCGCCCGGTTCGGCCGACCACTCGCGGTCGCCCTGCACCAGCCGGATGGCCAGCGCCGTGGCATCCACCCATCCGTCCACGCGTCTGCCGCCGTCCTCGGTGGCGGTCACGTGCAGCAGCACGCTGGTCGTGCCGTCGCTGAACTGCAGCGTCGCGGTGTCGGTCTCGCCGCGGACGGCCGCGAGGGTGCCCTCGACGAGCGTCAGCAGGGCGTACTCGCGCGACAGGTCCTCGACGGCGACGGCGGCGACCATCCGGTCGACCAGCTCGGCCGGCACCGGATCGACGTCCTCCCACATGCGGCGCATGCGTGCGAAGAGCGCGGCGTCGGCCGCGAAGTCCTCAGTTTCCATCGTCGTCACCTCTCCATCCGTCGCCCTCGAGCACGGCGCGGAGCTTTGCGAGGCAGCGCTGGCGGGTCGGTCCGATCGATCCGATGGGCATCGCGAGGTCTTCTGCGATACGGGCATAGTCGGGGCGGTCCTCGAACGCGACGATCCGCAGCAGGCGCTGGCATCGATCGTTGAGCGTGGCGACCGCTGTCCAGAGGCGACGGGTCTCGTCGTCCTGCGCCGCGGTCTGCTCGGCGGATTCGTGGACAGGAAGGTGCGGTTCGAGCGACTCGGCCTCGGTGGCATCGGCACGCCGATGCTGCTTGCCGACGCGCCACGCCTCGCGGCGCGCACACATCGTGAGCCACCCCGACACCGCGAGCGGGTCGTTGATGGTCTCGTGACGGCGTACGAGCGTCAGCCAGGTCGTCTGCACGACGTCCTGTGCCAACGCAGGGTCGACGCCGTACGCCCGCACGACGTGCCACAACGGCGGCGTCATCAGGCGGACGAGTTCGTCCATCGCACGGCTGTCACCCTCACGCCACCGCACGAAGAGTGCGGCGGCCCGCTCCCATCGCGCCGGCTCCGCGGAGTCGACGGATGGCTCGGCGCCAGCCTGTGTCATAGCGCCCATTCTGTCCACACCATGCCCGAGCGCGATAGTGCCGGTTTGATACACGCATACCCGTCGAAGACCGCGGATGTCGCCCCCTTCGCACGCGCGGCGACCCGCGACCTAGAATTCGTGCATGACAACCGCGCCGCTGCTCTATGTCTGCGTGCGGCCGCAGCTGGGCGCGGCGGCCGCCGAGTACGAGTCGTTCCGGGCGGCCATGCACCTCGACGAGAGCCGGCTCGCACCTCACGACCTCGTGCGCGAACCGCTGCCGGCAGACGCTTTCGAGCGCTACGCGGGCTTTCTCATCGGCGGCAGCCCTTTCAACGTCACCGACCCGGAATCGACGAAGACCGACGCCCAGCGCCGCCTCGAGGCAGACCTCGCGCGCATCGCCGAACACACCGCGTCGGGCATGGGGCCGGCCGCGCTCTTCACCTGCTACGGCATCGGCGTCGCGACGCGCACGCTCGGCGGCATCGTGAGCCGGGCCTTCCCCGAAGACACCGGCCCCGTCACCGTCGAGCTCGGCGATGCTGCCCGCGCCGACCCGGTGTTCGGCGGCCTCGCCAGCCGCTTCACGGCGCTCACCGCCCACAAGGAGGGCTGCGAGGAACTGCCCCATGGAGCGGTTCTGCTGGCATCGAACGACGGATGCCCCGTCCAGGCGTACCGCGTCGGCGATCGCCTCTACGCCACCCAGTTCCACCCTGAGCCGACCACGAAGGCGTTCACCGAGCGCATGGCCGTGTACCGCGACGACGGCTACTTCGACTCGGCGGACTACGACACCATCGCCGGACGTGTGCTCGCGGCATCCGTCACGGAGCCTGCGCGACTGCTCCGCGCTTTCGCTGATCGATTCTCGTCGGCCTGACTCACGCCTCGGCGTTGCGCACACCCGTCGCCACGCGCAGCACGGTGCCGAGCACCCCGGCCGCGAGGATCAGGCCGGCGACGATGAGCGCCGTCACGCCGATCGCAGCGCTGGACGGGTCGCCGGTGAGCCTGGCCACCGCGAGCCAGCTCAGCCCCCAAGCCAGGGCGAGCGCGGGCGCCAGCCGCCAGCGGCTCGCCGCCTCGATGCCGAGCCCCACCACCCCGACGACGATGAGCACGATGACGCCCCACAGGTCGGCGGCATCCGCCCACTCGGGCGGGGCGATCGAAGTCAGCCACGCCGTGATGTTCGCGACGGTCGCGAGCGTCACCCAGCCGAGGTGAAGGCCTGTGACGCCGTCGACGAGCAGCCTGTCGGCCCACCCGTCTGCCGGCTCGATGACCGTGCGGTGGAAGGTGACACCCAGCACCGCCAGCAGCACGATGATCGAGAGCACGGTCATCGCGAGCGAGCCGAACTGCGCGATCACCAGCCACAGGCCGTTCAGCGCCATCGTGCCCGCGATGAGCCAGCCCAGTGCGCGCTGTCGCTCGCTTCCCCGCTGCCGCGGCAGAGCCTGCCAGACCGTGTAGGCGAAGAGGCCGATGTAGATCACCGACCAGATCGAGAACGCCGGGCTCGCGGGGGCGAGATACGAACCGTCCTCATCGAGCGCGCCGTCCTGCAGATCCTGCACCGGCGTGCCGCCGAACAGTCCGGTGCCGACCATCGCGGCGATGATCATGAAGCAGAACGCGCTGATGACGACGATCTGACGCGTGAGGTCCCGAGCGGCCATGCCCACACCGTACGGGGCCCTCCTGGCGCCGCTGACCGTATTGACACGTCGCGCTCCGCCCAGTAGCGCCGGGTTCGCACCGCCCGGTCTAGGCACCGCCTGGAGGATCGAGCAGCAGAGCGACCCGCTCGGCGAGGTACGCCTCGAGCGGCATGAGTCCCCCGGCCGCGCTCCACCGCACGCTCGCGACGCCGTCGAGCGAGACGAGGGGGCCGGACTCTCCGCCGGCGTCGACGACGTCGGGTCGCAGCACCCGCCATCCGAGGTGGACCGTCTCGCCCTCTGCGAAGCCACCGCGGCGTGCAGCTGCGGCGAGCTCGGCGCGCTGCCGCTGGGACTCGGCGGCGTAGCCGCGCCGGGCCTCCTGGCGCGCGCGGACGATGTCTGCCGTCGCGAGCGCGGCGTCGTCGGTGAGCAGCAGCGCGCCCAGATGCCACGCGGCACCGCGCCGCTCGACGCGCGGGGCGCGCGCGACCCCGAGGATGCGCCGAGGAACGACGAGCTCGCCCAGCGCTTCGCGCGGGGCGTCGGCGAGCCGCGCGCGGGCGGCGTCGAAGAGCTCGAGGGTGCTCACGCCATGTCGTCCTCGCGCGCCGGCGTGGCCTTCACCCGCTCGCCGCGGAGAGCCATGCCGATGAGGGGGAACAGCAGGACCGACAGCATGCCGCCGGCGACGAGCACGGTCTGGTGCGACGTCGTCAGGATGTCCTCGTCCACGCCGATCTGCGTGACCGCGACGATGATGGGCAGCCCGGTTGCCCCGAGCAGCGCGATGGACAGCCGATCGCGCCGCGACGATCCCTCGGGTGCGGCGAGGGTGGATGGCAGCCCACGCACCACCAGCAGCGCCACGAGCACGACCGGTACCAGCAGGAACGTGGCCGGCTCCTCGAGGAGCGCCTCGAGGTCGAAGGTGACCCCTGTGTAGATGAAGAAGATCGGCACCAGGAACCCGAACGCGACCCCTTCGATCTTGCTCTCCACCGCCTCGCGATCGGGCTCGGAGGCGTCGCGCATGAGGAGGCGCCAGATGATGCCGGCGGTGAAGGCCCCGAGCAGCAGGTCGAGGTCGAGCACGATGCTGAGTGCGACGAGCGCCGCGAGGATGACGAAGACCACCCGGATCGCGAACTGCCCCGAGGTGTGGAGGGTGGAGCTCACGAACGCGTGCATCGCGCCGCGCGGGACCTTGAACGCCAGCCAGATGGCGAGCGCCGCGAAACCGGCGAAGAGGGCGAGCACCACGGTCGACAGGCCCGGTTCGCGGCCGCCGAGGAAGATCGAGATCGCGATGAGCGGGCCGAACTCGCCGACGGCGCCGATGGCGGCGACGGCCTTGCCGAACGGCGTGGGCAGTTCGCCGGCGTCGCGGAGGATGGGGAGGAGGGTTCCGAGCGCCGTCGAGCACAGCGCGACGCCGATCACGATCGCCGCCTCCCCCGATGCGAGCACGAAGCCCGCCGCGATCCCCGCGGCGAGGCTGATGAGCCACCCGAGGGACGCCCGGCGGCCGAGGCGGCCACGGAACGAGCCGAACTCGATCTCGGTGCCCGCGACGAAGAACAGCATCGCGAGCCCGAACTCCGACAGCGTGTCGACGAACTCGCTCGGCACCGCCCAGCCGAGCACGGCGGGACCGACCAGGATGCCGAGCACGAGCTCGAACACCACCACGGGGACGCGCATCCACCGGCCGACCCCTCGCGCCAGCAGCGGCGCCAGCACCGCCAGGAGCGGGATCACCAGCAGCGTCGGTTCGAGGTCGTCCACGCGAACAGACTAGCCAGGACACGTCACGCGGACGCGCGCTCTCGGCGAGCAGGTCCCGCGGGAGCGCCGAATCCGGCGCCCGTGGGGGCGGCGCCGGAACGCGCATCCGTGCGGCCGGTCAGCGCGCGAGCGGCTCTGCCGGTTCGAGCGACGCCACCGGCTCCGCAGGCTCGAGCTGACGCGCGGGGGGCGTCAGCTCGGCGCGGGTGCGCCGATGCCCGATGAGCGCCAGCACGACGCCGCCGACCAGCCATGCGCCCAGGATGATCCACTGCGGTGCGGTCGAGGCATCCGGGAAGTACATCACCGACCGCAGCAGCGTCGCCGACGCGCCCGGCACGAAGAACTGGCCGATCGCGCCCCACGGCTCGGGCAGGAACTGCGGCGGCATCGCGGCACCGGCGATGGGATTGGCGATGAACATCGTGATGACCGCGCCCACGCCGATGCCGGGAGGGCCCATCAGCGCCGCGAGGCCGATGATGAGTGCAGAGGTCGCACTGACGCCGAGGCCGATGACCGTGGCGTTCAGCAGCCAGTCGCCCGTCAGCATCCCGAACCACGTCTGCATCACCAGCGTGATCAGCGCACCCGCGGCGATGCCGAAGACGACGAGTCCGATGAGTCGTCGCACGACGCCCTGCACGAGGAGCGTGAGCAGGATGCCGCCCAGCATGCCGCCCAGCACGAGCGGGAAGACGGATGCCGCGAGCCCGGCGCCCGTGCTGTCACCCTCGGCGAGCGGCACGACGTCGGTGACGGTCACGGTCGGGATCTCCGGCGGGGCGCCCGCGGCACCCTCCGGCAGCTGCGGCCTCTGGCCGGACTGCAGTGCGCCGACGATCGCCGTCAGCTGATCGGTGAGCGCCGTCTTGGCGGCGGTGTCGATCTGCGACTGCAGCTGGGTCGCCACCCCGCGCAGCGCCTGCGCCGCGACGGGGCTCGCGGCGGTCGCGACCAGCACCTCGGGCTCATCGCCGAGGAGGATTGCGCCGTAGAGCGCGCGGGATTCGATCTGCGCGACCGCGTCTTCCCGCGAGTCGACCTCGTGGAGGTCGAAGGGCGCAGGGTCCTGCTCGCCGAGCTCGTCTTCGACGGCGGTGACGGCATCCGTCGGTCCGGAGATGCCGACCGGCAGGTTCTGGGGCTGCGACGTGGCGGCCGGCCAGACGAACGCCATCACGATGACGGCGACGATGACGGAGCCGAGGAGCCCGAACGCTGCGGCGACGGGCCAGCGGGTGGGGCGCACCGGAGCGTCGGTGTGTGCGCGGTGAAGAGACATCGCGACCTCCTTCTATGAGTGGAATTAAAAGAGAATGGTGGTTCTGTTTGTGAGAATAACAGAATCGGTATTCTGTTTCCATGCCGAAAGTGTCGGAGGAGTACCGCGAAGCCCGCCGCGACGAGATCGGTCGCGCCGCGCTGCGGGTGCTCGAGCGCAAAGGCGTGCGAGACACCTCCATCGCCGACATCGTCGAGGAGTCGGGCCTCTCGACCGGGGCGATCTACTCGCATTTCTCCACCAAGTCGGAACTCGCCCGTTATGTGGTCGGGCGCTTCCTCATTCCGCGTCTCGACGCTCTGGAGGCCGCGGGCGCCCGCGGCGAGGTCCTGACGCCTCGGCAGGTGCTCCGCCGCATGCTGTCGATCTTCAGCGAAGCCGGATTGTCGACCTCGCTCGTCCTGCAGTTCTGGGGTGAGGCGATGGTCGAGCCGCGGCTGCGCGACGAGATGCTCCGCACGGCAGGACGCCTGAGGGCGGCCCTCACTCACGCGATCGGGCCGTGGGCGCGCGCACAGTCAGTGGATGGAGCCAAGGCCGAGGCTCTCGCCGCCGACACCGCCCGCTCGATCGTGGCCCTCGCGCAGGGCTATGTCGCGAACACCGCCGTCTTCGGCCCTCGTGACGTCGACGAGTACCTCGCCGGCACGGGCGCCGTCCTCGCGAGCTGAGCCCACTCGACCGATCCGGCGAGACGAAACGCCGCCCGTGAGCCCGAGGCGCTTCGTCTCGGTCGCTGGCGCTCGCTCGCTCGCTCAACGACCGATACCTCTCCCCGGTCGTTGAGCGAGCGAGGAACGAGCGAGACGAAACGCGCCGAACGCTCCGGTGCGCTTGAGCCGAGGCGTCAGACTGCCTGCAGTCCGCCGTCGTCGCGGCGCCGGGTTGCGGCATCCGAGTCTCCCGTCGCCGGAGCGGCAGCGCCCGTGATCTCGCGCACGGCGACGGGCGCCGCCTGCCCGGCGCTGGAGCCCTTGATCTGCCAGGCGCTGCCAGCACGAATCTCCCTGTGGAGGCGCTCCATGCGGGCGTCCAGCTCGGCAGCGGTGTCGGCGGCGTCCTTGAGGCTCTCGAGCAGCTCGTCCGGCACCTGCGTGGCGTACTTGTAGTAGATCTTGTGCTCGAGGCTCGCCCAGAAGTCCATGGCGATGGTGCGGAACTGCACCTCGACGGGCACCTCGATGCGCCCGGTCGAGAGGAACACCGGCACCTCGAGGATCGCGTGCAGGCTCTTGTAGCCGTTGGGCTTGGGCTGGGCGATGTAGTCCTTGACGTGCAGCACCCGCACATCGTCCTGTGCGGTGAGCAGGTCGAAGAGGCGGTACACGTCGGCGGTGAAGCTGCAGGTGATGCGGATGCCCGCGATGTCGGTGATGCTGCTCCTGATCGAGGCGAAGTCGCCGTCGATGCCCTTGCGCTGCACCTTCTCGACGAGACTGTCGGGCGACTTCACCCGACTCGAGACGTGCTCGATCGGGTTGTAGTCGTGGGTCAGCAGGAACTCTTCGCGCAGGATGCCGATCTTCGTCTCGACCTCCTGCAGGCCGAAGCGGTACTCCATCATGAAGCGCTGCAGCTCGTCCCGCAGCTCCCTCAGCTCGCTGGGCGAGACCGTGATCTCGCCCTCATCGGACGCCGTCGCGGGCACCAGCGGTGCGGGAGTCGCCATGCGATCGACGGTAGGGGTCGGGTCTACGAGAGTCCTGTGAAAGACGGATGCCTCTTCCCTGCGCTGCGGTCACGCGCGGTGGTCGGGCGCGGTGGTCAGGCGGGGTGGTCAGGCGCTGCGGTCACGCGTCGTCGAGCGCGGCCTGGGCGCGTTCGGACTCCTTCGCCGCGTCGCGGGCCTTCGCCGCGGCATCCGCGCGCTCGCGATCAATCGTCTCGAGCTTGTCGACGGCGCCCGCCTCGTCGTTCTCGAGCGCGGCGAGGTCGCGGCGGAGGTCGTCGATCCGCTCGCGCACGTGGTCGACGCGCTCCTGCGCCTTGGCACGGCGCGCGTCGACGCGGGCGAGTTCCCGCTCGGCCTCGTTGGCGAGCCGCTCCGCTTCGCGGGCGGCCTTCTCAGCCGCCTTGCGCGCCCGGCGCTCGGCCAGGTCGTCACGGGGAGGCGGTGCGACCACCCCCGGCACGGATCCGCCGACCGCCTCGGCGAGCGCACCGGGCTCGATGTCCCCCGCCTCCAGCGCCGTGACGAGCCGGCCCGTGAGCACCGCGGCGGCGGCTGCGGCATCCATCACCGCGGCGTTGATCGTCGTCACGACGTCGTCCTGCGCGGCGGCGCTCAAGCCGCCGCCGGCGTCCTCAGCCAGGCCGACGGCCTGCTTCGCGAGGGCCGCGACGAGCTGGCGCCGCTGCTTGCCGAGGCGTCCCAGCTCGGCGGCGTCGAGGTCGTCCTGGGCCTCACGCAGCGCCGCCGACAGCTCGACCGCGTCGGCGAGCTGCCCGTCCTGCGCCAGCAGGTTGACAGCCCACGCGGCCACGGTCGGCTTGCGCAGCGCCTTGATCTGCTTCGCGAGCGGTCCGGCCGCCATGCCGGCGCGCGCGTTGCGCGCCGCGGTGAACTCCGACGGCGGCAGGATGTACAGCTCGGCCGCGATCGCGTCGAGCTCTTCGTCTGCGTCGGGCTGCGGCATCCGCCCATTCTGGCCCCCGTGAATCGCGAAAGGGTAGATCTCCGCACGGGCGCGTGCGGAGATCTACCCTTTCGCGATTCTGAGAGCGGGATGCCGCGTCCCGCGCCAGAGCCAGAGCCAGAGCTCAGACGATCTCGTAGAAGCGCCAGAGACCGAACTCGGGGATGAGGACGCGGACGTCGCTCCAGCCCGCCGCCCGTGCGTACCCGCGGAGGGTGTCCGGGCGCATCACGGTGCCGGTGGCAGCGCTCGGGCGATGGGACATGCCGTCGGGCAGGCACACGAACAGGCTGAAGCCGTACAGCAGGCGTTCGAGCTCGCTCGAGTCGGGGGTGAAGCGCTCCTCGGTCGCCTCGTCCATGATCACCACGACGCCGTCCTCTCGCACCGCCTCCCGTGCCGCGGCGAGGACCGCCACGGGGTGGGGCATGTCATGCAGGCACTCGAAAGCGAAGACGGCATCGAAGGGGCCCTGTGCGGCGACGAGTGCGGCGTCGGACAGCAGGAACTCGACGCGGTCGGCGACGCCGGCCTCGACGGCATTCAGCCTCGCCGTCTCGACCGACGCCTCGTCGATGTCGAAGCCGACCACCCGCAGCTGCGGATAGGCCTTCGCGAGGGCGATCGACGACCAGCCTCCGCCGGAGCCGAGGTCGGCGATGCGCGCCTGCGGCCGCCGCAGCACGTCGTCGAGGCGGCCGTTTCCTGCGACGACCGAGGGCAGCTGGTCGAACCACGGGCGGTTCATGTCGGCCTGGGCCTCTCGGGCGTGCCTGCCGAGCTGCTCCCAGCTCACGCCGCCGCCCGTCCGGTAGGCCTCCAGCAGTGCGTCGAGCTGGCCCGAGACGGCCGCGGCCATGCGTGCGAGGGGCTCGAGGTACGACAGGCTTCCCCGGTCCAGCAGCACCTCAGCCACGCCGGGCGCGAGCCGGAAGCGCCGCGCGTCGGCACGAGCCGCGCCGGAGTGCTCGCGCGACGCGCCTTCGCCGGTGGACGACGGCGCGGGGGCCGTCACCTCGTCGACCAGCAGGACGCCGCTCGCGGCCTGCTGCTCGAGCCACTCGCGGGCGTAGCGGGGGTCGCAGCCCGTGCGCGCCGCGAGCTCACTCGCGGCGACGCCGTCGCTCCGCGACAACTCGGCGTACCACCCGAGCTGCGAGCCCAGGTGGATGGCCATGATGTCGAACCAGCCGAGCGTCGCGCCCATGAGCCGGTCTGCGAACTCCGCCGTCGCGTCGGTTCCTGTTTCGGTTCCTGTTTCGGTGATGGTCGTGGTGGACATCGTCGTCTCCTTCGTGAACGTCCTTCGAATGTCTGGTTCCGACGGTACGGAGCAGCCGGTCGCCGGCGCGTCGGGTGAACCACGCAACTTCCCGGGCATGGCCTGCATCATTCGGTGCACACGCCTGTGCTCGATGCGCCGCGGTGCATCGAGCGGTCAGCGGCCGCGACGACGGATCAGCGTCCGCGCCGGCCGGCCTGCTCGTGCCACCACGCGGCGGCCGCCGTCCGCGAGCCGACGTCGAGCTTGACGTAGACGTTCGCGAGGTGCCTGCTCACGGTCTTCTCGCTGATGTAGAGCTCTTCGGCGATCTGCCGATTCGCCCTGCCCTGTGCGACGAGCTCGACGATCTCGCGCTCCCGGGCCGTCAGCGGACCGCCGTCGGCCGTCGCAGAAACAGACCGGACGACCACGGGCGGTGCTCCGAGACGCTCGAAGATCACGCCCGCCTGCTCGCGCAGCTGCCCCGCGAGCGCGGCGTCGCCACGCCGCTCGTGTGCGGAGGCCAGCCAGTACAGCACGTTCGCCTGCTCCCAGGGCTGCCGCAGCCGCCGGAAGAGGTCGAGGGCGACATGCAGGCGGCCGATCGCGCCTTCGGCGTCGCCGTCGTGGAGCATCGTCATCCCGCCGGCGTGGGCGGCCCACGCCTGGAATCCATCGCTGCCGAAGGCGCGGGCGTCGGCCTCGAGCTCGTCGAGGAGCTGCTGGGCCCACTCGGTCCGCCCGGTGGCAAGCGCGATCTCGACTCCCGGACGCAGCAGCCGCGCCCGACCCATGCGGTCCCTCTCCTCGAGCGACGTCGTGATCATCGCCGCGGCGCGCTCCGGCTCGCCTTCTGCGAGCACCAGCAGCGCCTCACCGGGGACCGGATCGACGCCGGCCGATCGCGCTCGGCCGTATGCCGCGCGTGCTCCCGCCGCGTCGCCGCGCAGCCGGCGGATCTCACCCAGCTGGTGCCAGCCCTCGCCCGCGACCCACGGATGGTCGGATCCGAGATCGTCGCAGGCACGCTGCAACGCCGCCTCCGCGGCATCCCACTCCCCGCTTGCCGACTGCAACTCGAGCCGGTGCACGCGGCACACGCCGGCGTACACGACGTGCGCCCCGCGCGCCGCACACCATGCCTCGGCGGCGCGCGTCCAGTCGGCCATGCGGCGGAAGTCAGCCAGCTCGTGGCACACGTGGATCGTCGTGCAGAGCACGTCGCCCGCCCACTCGGGCTCGAGCTCGTCCGAGACGACGCACAGCATCGCCTCGTCGAGCAGGGCGAAGCCGGCGGCGGTGCGTCCGGCGCGGATCGCGTGCATCCCCGACACGACGGCACTCAGCGCCGACACCGCCGGAAGCCGCAGCTCGTCAGCCAGCTCCTGCATGCGCGAGACGCTCTCGGCGGGCCAGAGGGCTCCCGTGCCGTCCAGATCCATGCTCGCGGTCAGGTAGACGTCGTACGCGTGGCCCCGCCCGGCCGGAAGGTCGGCCAGGATCTTGTGAGCCCGCCGAGCCCAGGCGGTGCCGACGGTCAGCTCGGCGCGCGTGAGCCGCACCAGTGCGATGACGAGGGCTGCTTCGGCGGCGGCCATCTCGGCGCCTTCGCGGGAGAGCACGCGGAAGGCGGATTCGAGGTGCTCCAGGCCCGCCTCCTGGTGACCGAGCCACCACTCGCACGACGCGAGCGCGCGCAGATCGTCGCCGGTGGCCGCAGCCCCATCGCGGGCCGCTGCGAAGCCGTCCCGTGCCGTCTCCCAGTCACCGGACCGATATGCCGCCCGAGCCCGCTCGAGCCCGGCGATCGTGTCCGCCATGCGGGAATGGTACCGCCGCGTCGCCGTCGACGCCGGGTGAGGACGCGGGCCCGGGTACAGGGTCCGCGAGCCGGAGCACCGCCCGCCGTCGGCGGATCGACATCCCGTAGAGCGCGAGCATGACCGCCATCGTCGCCAGATAGAACGCGTGCAGCACCCAGATCGGGCCGAACGGCAGGCTCACGACATAGACGGTGTGCACGAGATTGCCCGCGTTGCCGAGGACCAGCGCGCTCGCGCTGTACGACCGCAGATCGCCCGAGCGGACGGCCTTGACCACCATCGGCAGGTTGGCCGCGGCGAACAGCACGGTCGAGACCGTGCCTGCGAGGATCGCTGCGTCCATACCCATGATGATGGCGACGTCCGCCACCGCGATACATCGGCCGTTCGATGCATCCGTGCGTGCGCGTCTGCATGATTCCGCCCGTCGCCCCTTCCGGCCGGTGGCCCGCGCCTGCGCCCGCACGGCCGGCCCGGTCGAGGATTCAGGAGACACGCCGTCCGCGGGCCCGCATCCCCGCTCAGCTGGCCCAATCCGCGACCGGCGGCCGGGTCGGCGAACGCGGACGCGGACGCGGTGGGCCAGACCGTCCGACGGGCGACCGCGAAGAATTCAGGAGAAACGCCGGCCAGCGGGGCCGGCGACGCCACCGCCGCGCGGGTTCTCCTGAATCCTCGACGAGGCGATCAGGCGGAGAGGACGGATGCCGCCTGCCGCGCGGCGCCGAGCGCCACGTACTCTCCGGGCTCGGGCACCTCGACCGGCAGTCCCAGCACCAGCGGTGCGATCTCGCGCACCGCCTCGGACTGCGCGGCGCCGCCGATGAGCAGGGCGCGCTCCAGCGGAACGCCGAGGCCGCGCAGCGCGGCGAGACCCGCGGCGAGCCCGGACAGCATGCCCTCGACCGCCGCGCGCGCGAGGTTCTCGCGCGTGGTCGAGGCGAGGGTCATGCCGGTGAGCGAAGCGGTGGCGTCGGGCAGGTTCGGCGTGCGCTCCCCGTCGAAGTACGGCACCAGCTGCAGGCCCGACGACCCCGGCTGGGCCGCGAGAGCGAGCCGCGAGAGCTCGGCGTGGTCGACGCCGAGCACGCGGGCGATCGCGTCGAGGACGCGCGCGGCGTTGAGCGTCGCGACCAGCGGCAGGAACCGTCCCGTGCAGTCCGCGAACCCGGCGACCGTGCCGGAGGGATCGATGGTGCGCTCCTCGCTCACCGCGAAGACGGTCCCGCTCGTGCCGATCGACACCACGACGTCTCCAGGCCCGGCACCGAGCCCCAGCGCCGCCCCCGCATTGTCGCCGGCACCGCCGCCGACACGGCGGCCTGCGGCATCCGTCACCCACTCCTCGGGTCCGAGCACACGCGGGAGCACCGCGTCGTGACCGAGCGCCGCGACGAGCAGCTCACGGTCGTAGCCGCCGGTCGCGGGATTCCAGTACCCGGTGCCGGAGGCGTCCGAGCGGTCGGTGACGAGCTCGTCGAGCACCGGTCCGCGCGGTGATTCGCCGTCGGGGCCGAAGCCGCGCAGCCGCCACGTCAGCCAGTCGTGCGGCAGAGCGACGGCGGCCACGCGAGCGGCGTTCTCGGGCTCGTGATCGCGCAGCCAGCGGAGCTTCGTGATCGTGAAGGATGCCACGGGCACGAGTCCCGTCCGCCGCGCGAGGTCGTCGGCACCGAACTCGGCCGTGAGGTCGGCGGCCGCCTGCGCCGAGCGGGTGTCGTTCCACAGCAGCGCGTCGCGGATCACCCGCCCCTCGGCATCCAGCGCGACCATGCCGTGCTGCTGCCCGCCGATCGCCCACGCCTCGACCGAGTCCATGCCTGCGGCGCTCGGCTCCATGCCCGCGTCACCTTGCTCCACGCCGCCGGCATCGGCGATCGCCGCCTGCAGCGCCGTCCACCACGCCTCGGGGTCGACCGACGTGCCGTCCGGATGCGACGCACGCCCCTGCCGCACGACCGCGCGGGTTGCGGCATCCGTCACCAGCACCTTGCACGACTGCGTCGACGAGTCGACGCCCATGACCAGCGTCATCGCGCCCGCCCTTCCTTCATGTCCCGGTTTCCGTCCTTCATGTCCCGAATTGTGCCGGTAAGGGCGCTGTATCCGACAGAAAGTGGGACATGCTCAACCGGCGGGCGGGAAGACGGATGCTGCGGCCGACGCGCGGTCGGCCACAGCATCCGTTCGCGGGTCAGCCGCGGGCGCCGAGCAGGTGCTCGGTCGCGAGCTGCTGCAGGCGGACGAAGCCGCCGCCCTTGCCGCCGAGGTAGGCGTCGGTGTCGAAGTCCTCGTAGGCGGAGCGGTCCGCGAGGAAGTCGTCGTAGGACTCGCCGGGGTTGAGCGTCGGGGTCGACAGCTCGAACACCTTCGCCGCCTCGAGGGCCTCCTGCACTTCGGGGTCGGCGCGGAAGGCCGCGGCACGCTCCTTGAGCAGCAGGTACGTGCGCATGTTCGCGGCCGCCGAGTCCCACACGCCGGTCTCGTCCTCGGTGCGCGAGGGCTTGTAGTCGAAGTGGCGCGGGCCCTCGTACGCGGGCACGCCGCCGGGGCCGCCGTTCTCGAGCAGGTCGACGAGCGCGAACGCGTTGTGCAGGTCGCCGTGACCGAAGACGAGGTCCTGGTCGTACTTGATGCCCCGCTGGCCGTTGAGGTCGATGTGGAAGAGCTTGCCGTGGAACAGCGCCTGGGCGATGCCGGCGGCGAAGTTCAGGCCCGCCATCTGCTCGTGGCCGACCTCGGGGTTGAGGCCGACGAGCTCGGGACGCTCCAGCGAGTCGATGAAGGCGATCGCGTGCCCCAGCGTCGGCAGCAGGATGTCGCCGCGGGGCTCGTTCGGCTTCGGCTCGATCGCGAAGCGGATGTCGTAGCCCTTGTCGGTGACGTAGTCGCCGAGCAGGTTCACGGCCTCGCGGTAGCGCTCCAGCGCCTGGCGGATGTCCTTGGCGGCGTCGTACTCGGCGCCCTCGCGACCGCCCCACATGACGAAGGTCTTGGCACCGAGCTCGGCGCCGAGGTCGAGCTGGCGGAAGACCTTGCGCAGCGCGTACCGGCGCACGTCGCGGTCGTTGGCGGTGAAGCCGCCGTCCTTGAAGACGGGGGCCGAGAAGAGATTGGTCGTCACCATCGGCACGATGAGGCCGGTGTCGGCGAGGGCGCCCTTGAGGCGGTCTATCTGCTTCTGCCGCTCGGCGTCGGTCGAGCCGAACGCGAACAGGTCATCGTCGTGGAAGGTGAGACCGTAGGCGCCGAGCTCGGCGAGCTTCTCGACCGCGTGCACGACGTCGAGCGGCGGACGGGTCGGGCCGCCGAAGGGGTCGGTGCCGTTGTAGCCGACGGTCCACAGACCGAACGAGAACTTATCGGCGCGAGTCGGGGTCGGTCCGGTGGACTGCGTGGGCATGACGCTCCTTTGCGATAAATGTTGCTGTCGAGAACATATACCAGAATACGCCCTTCGGCTACTCCCCGGGTCGCGGATGCGTCACGCAGTGCCGGTTGCCGCGCGGCGTGGACCCACCGCTGCCCGACCGGGTCTCGGGTCGCCTCTACAGTGAGGGTATGAACGAGCCGGTCGGCAGTCGCCAGGCGAACCTGTCGCGGCTGCTGCGCCTGGCCCACCTCGAGGGCCCGGTCTCGCGTGCGACGCTGACCGGTGCGACGGGACTCAACCGCTCGACGATCGCCGACCTCGTGGGCGACCTCGTCGCCCTCGGCGTCGCGGAGGAGCGGGCACCCGACCCCAGCCGCCGCGTCGGGCGGCCGTCTCCGCTGGTGGCGGCGCACCCCCGTGTCGTGGCCATCGCGGTGAACCCCGAGGTCGACGCCCTCACGATCGCCGCCGTCGGGCTGGATCGCGCCGTGCGGCGGCGGGAGCGCCTCGAGATGACCGGCCTGCTCGGGCCCGAGGGCACCGCACGGCTAATCGGGGAGCGCGTCGCAGCGTGGCGCAGCGACGACCTCGCCGAAGCGGCGATCGCCGGGGTCGGCGTCGCCGTGCCGGGACTCGTGCGGGCCTCGGACGGGCTGGTGCGCGACGCCCCGCACCTGCGATGGACCGACACCGCGCTGCGCGAGCTCATCGAAGCCGCGACCGGCCTGCCCGCCGTGGTCGGCAACGACGCGACACTGGGCGTCCTCGCCGAGCACCTCTTCGGCGCCGCGCGCGGCATCGACGACGTGGTCTACCTCAACGGCGGCGCGAGCGGGATCGGCGGTGGCTTGATCGTGCAGGGGATGCCGGTGGCCGGCGCCTCGGGCTACTCCGGTGAGTTCGGCCAGAATCGCCCCGGCATCGCATCCAGCGCCGACCGGCGGGCCGACAACGGCGTGCTCGAGGACGAGGTGAGCCGTGCTCGGCTCCTCGCCGTACTCGGCCAGGCCAACGCCGACGAGCCCGCGCTGGCCGAGATGCTGCGCGTATCGCGTGCACCCGAGGTCCGTGACGAGATCACGCGGCAGCGCCGCATCCTGTCGACCGCACTGGCCAATGCGGTCAACGTGCTCAATCCGGCCGTCGTCGTGCTCGGCGGGTTCCTGGCGATGCTCGCCAGCGACGACCTCGACGCGTTCACGGAAGCCGTCGTCGCCCAGACCATGCCGGCGAACGGCGAAGACCTCGAGATCCGGCCGGCGGCCCTCGCCGAGGATCGCCTGCTCATCGGCGCCGCCGAGGCCGCGTTCGCGGAGCTGCTGCGCGACCCGGCCGGTGTCGCGCTGAACTGAGCCGCGCTGAACCGAGTCGCGCTGAACTGAGCCGCGCTGAACTGAACTGCGGCCACCGCCTTCAGAGCGGCGGAGCGGTCGTGCCTCGCGGAATGAGCCGCGTGGGCAGCGTCACGTGCGTCGCCGCCGGCACGTCGCCGTCCATGAGAGTGAGCAGCAGGCGAGCCGCCTCGGCGCCCAGCGTCTGCATGGGCTGACGGACGGTCGAGAGGGCGGGGGCGGACTTGGAGGCCTCCGGGATGTCGTCGAATCCGATGACGGAGAGGTCGCGCGGCATGCCCAGGCCGAGCTCCGCGGCGACCTTCACGATCTCCATGGCCGAGATGTCGTTCGCAGCGAAGATCGCGGTCGGCCGGTCGCCGCGACGGAGCATCTCGAGCGCGGCGACGCGGACGGCGTCCTGACGGTAGCTGCCCGAGCCCACCAGGACGGGATCCACCGTGATGCCGGCATCCGTCAGCGCCCGCCGGTAACCGGCGTCACGCGCGATCGACGAGCGCAGATCGGGCCGGCCGGCGATGAAGCCGATGCGGACATGCCCGAGTTCGAGCAGATGCCGCGTCGCCTGGAGCGCACCGCCGTAGCTGTCGGACTCGACGGTCGGAAGGTCGGCCGGGCCGGTGTGGGGGTCGATGGCGACGACGGGCACCTCAGTGCCCACGTTGACCACCGTGGGCGTCACCATGATGGCGCCGTCGATGAGCGTGCCGCTGAGGCGCGAGAGCGAGCGGCGCTCCCAGCCCTCGGCGGTGCTGTGCGAGCCCGAGTAGGCGAGCAGGTCGTAGCGCGAATCGCGCAGCGCCTGCCCCACCCCCTTGAGGATCTCGGCGCTGAAGGGCTCGAAGTCGGCGACGAGGACGCCGATGACCCCGGTCGTGCGCGAGCGCATGCTGCTCGCGATGAGGCTCGACTCGTAGCCCAGCTCGGCGACGACCGCGAGGACGCGGTCGGCCGTCTCGGTGGCCACGCCGTAGCGGCCGTTGACCGCCTTCGACACGGTCGCGACGGAGACGCCGGCCGCCGCGGCGACATCCGTGATGGTGGGACGACGCTTCATGATCTCGATAGCGTAACGGCATAGAAACCGTTTTCGAAAACGTTTGACAAACTATTTGTTGCGCACGCACACTTTTGCTTGCTCGGTGGCAGCGCCGAGCGGTGCGCGACCCGATCGCGCCGACCACCGCACCCCGGAGCAGAGGTGCTCCTCGATGAAGAGAAACGGGAATCACATGATGGGCAAGAGAATCCTCGCGGGTTCCGCAGCACTCGTCGTCGGCGCGCTCGCGCTCGCCGGCTGCAGTGCCGGCGGCTCGGGCGAGAACAGCGACGGCAACGTCGAGATGACGCTCTGGCAGAACTCGACCACCGGTCCTGGCCAGCAGTTCTGGAAGGACGCGATCGCCGCATTCGAGGACGAGAACCCCGGCGTCACGATCAAGATGCAGTCGGTCCAGAACGAGGACATGGATGGAAAGCTGCAGACCGCCCTGAACGCGGGCGACGCGCCGGACATCTTCCTGCAGCGCGGCGGCGGCAAGATGACCGCGATGGTCAACGCCGGCCAGCTGATGGACCTGACCGACCTCATCTCGGACGACATCAAGAGCGAGATCCCCGAGGGCTCGTTCGCCGCGGAGACGTACCAGGACAAGGTGTGGGCGATGCCGCTCTCGGTGCTCCCGGGCGGCTTCTTCTACAGCCAGGATGCCTTCGACAACGCCGGGCTCACCGAGACCCCCGAGTCCATCGACGACCTCAAGGCCGCTGTGGCGAGCCTGGAGGAGACGGGCATCGAGCCGATCGCCCTCGGCGCGAAGGCCGCCTGGCCTGCCGCGCACTGGTACTACTTCTTCGCGATCCGCGAGTGCAGCCCCGAGGTCATCGAGGCGACGGGCGACACGAAGGACTTCAGCGACGAGTGCTGGCTGCGTGCCGGTGAGGACCTGGAGGACTTCGCCGCGATCGACCCGTTCAACGAAGGGTTCCTCACCACCGAGCCCCAGCAGGGCGCGGGCAGCTCGGCCGGTCTGATCGCCAACCGGCAGGCTGCGATGGAGCTCATGGGCGCGTGGGACCCGGGCGTGATCGCCTCGCTGACGCCTGACGAGAAGCCGCTTCCCGACCTCGCCTGGTTCCCCTTCCCGGAGATCTCGGGCGGCGACGGCGAGCCCGGCTCGATGATGGGCGGCGTCGACGGCTACTCCTGCTCGGTCGATGCTCCGAAGGAGTGCGCGGACTTCCTGAACTTCGTCGCCAGCGCCGACCAGCAGACCGCGTACTACAAGGCCTTCAACTCGCCGCCGGTCAACACCGTGGCGCAGGAAGCCGTCACCGAGCCGTACCTGCAGCAGATCCTCGAGGCGTACAACAACGCGCCGTTCGTCTCGCAGTGGCTCGACACGGTGCTCGGCCAGAACGTCGGCAACGCGCTCAACGTCGCGGTCGTCGACATGCTCGCCGGCAACAGCGACCCGCAGAAGCTCGTCGACGCGGTCAACGCGGCAGGCAAGCAGGGCTGATCGTGTCTACCCGCGAGATGTCTTCTGACGCTCGCGGCCTTGCAGAGCACGACGGGGGCGGCATCACGCCGCCCCCGTCGGTGCCGCAGGGCCGCCGGCGCCCCCGAGGCCTAGGCTGGGCCGGCCGCCTCGAGGTCATGATCCTGGTGGGGCCGGCCCTGATCTTCTTCGTCGGCTTCGTGATCTTCCCGGTCATCATGGCCGCGTACTACGGGTTCTTCCGCTGGTCCGGCTTCGGCCCGGCGACCGACTTCATCGGGCTGCAGAACTACGTCACGATCTTCACCGACCCGATCTTCCAGCAGGCGCTGGGGCACAACGCCTTCATCGTCGTCGCGTCGCTCGTACTCCAGGGCCCGGTCGCGATCCTGCTGGCACTGCTGCTCAACCGCAGGATGCGCGGTCAGTCCGTGATCCGTGTTCTCATCTTCGTCCCCTACGTGATCGCCGAGGTCATCGTCGGCACCGGGTTCAGCCTCATGTTGGCCACCAACGGAGCGGTGAACGGCTTCCTCGAGAAGGTCGGGCTCGATTGGCTCGCGCAGGACTGGCTCGCCGACCCCAGCATCGCGATCTGGACCCTCATGGCGATCCTCACATGGAAGTACATCGGGTTCGCCGTCATCCTCTTCCTCGCAGGGCTCCAGGGGATTCCTCAGGAGCTGTACGAGGCGGCCGCGATCGACGGAGCGTCGTACTGGCAGATCCAGCGGACCATCACGCTGCCGCTGCTGGGTCCGACGCTGCGCATCTGGGCATTCCTGTCGATCATCGGCGCGCTGCAGCTCTTCGATCTCGTGTACATCATCTGGGGTCAGTACGTGTCGTCCGTCGCGGGCACCAACACGATGGCCATCTACATGGTCGCGACCGGACGCAACTCCGGCAACTTCGGATACGGCAGTGCCGTCGCCGTCGTCATCTTCGTCATCTCGCTGGTGGTCGCCCTGATCTACCAGCGCACGATCCTGCGCCGTGACACCGCGGGGGCCATCACAGAGAGGGGCGTCAAGTGAGCTCCACGGACTCGATGAGCACCCGGACCATCACGCTTCGCGACACTGTGCCCGGGCGCCGCCGCGACGTCAACAAGCTTCCGTGGGGCAGCCCGGCGGTGTACTTCATCGCGCTGATCATCATCGCGCTGATGCTCGGCCCCGTGCTGTACATCATCATCGGCGGCTTCCGCACGAACTCCGAGATCACCGTCGACCCTTCTGGGCTGCCGGTGAGCTGGAACCCGCAGAACTACATCGACGTGCTGACCAGCGGGCTGTTCTGGACCGAGGTGATGAACTCGACGATCGTCGCGCTCACGACGACCATCGGCGCGGTGGCCCTCGGACTCATGGCCAGCTACGTGATCGCCCGCTACAGCTTCGCCGGCCGCGGGGCGCTGTACGCCCTGTTCGCCGCGGGCCTGATGTTCCCGATCACGGTGGCGATCACGCCGCTGTACATCGTGGTGCGCAACCTCGGGCTCATGAACACTCTGCCGGGCGTCATCCTGCCGCAGATCGCCTTCGCGCTGCCGACGACGATCATCATCCTCGTCCCGTTCCTGCGGGCGATCCCGGACGAGATCCAGGAGGCCGCCTACATCGACGGATGCGGTCGCCTGTCGTTCTTCTGGCGGATGGTGCTTCCGCTCGCGGTGCCCGGTGTCATCACCGTCGGCATCCTCGCCTTCATCGGAAGCTGGAACGGCTACCTCCTGCCGCTGTTCATCCTGAACGACGAGGCCCAGTTCACCCTCCCCCTGGGTGTCCAGGCGTTCTCGTCGCAGTACTCGGTGGACACCGCGAAGGTGCTCGCGTTCACGTCCCTGTCGATGCTGCCCGCACTGGTGTTCTTCAGCCTGTTCGAGCGGCGGATCGTCGGCGGCCTGACGGGGGCGGTCAAGGGATGAGCAACGTCGTGATGCCCGCGGTCTCGCCGCGGGTGGAGTCCCTCCACGCGCAGATGACGCTGGACGAGAAGATCGCGCAGCTCGTCGGCTACTGGGTCGACAAGGGCGGCGAGGTCGTCGCCCCGATGGCGGGCGAGCGCGGCAACTCCGGACCCTACGAGGAAGCGACCGCCCACGGTCTCGGTCACCTCACCCGCGTGTACGGCACGCGCCCGGTGGAGCCGATCGCGCGGGCCGAGTGGCTCTGGGCGGAGCAGCGGCGCCTGCGCGCCGAGACCCGGCTGGGCATTCCGGCGATCGTGCACGAGGAGTGCCTGACCGGTCTGGCGGCGTGGAAGGCCGCGACGTTCCCGACGCCGCTGGCCTGGGGTGCGGCCTTCGACCCGGACCTCACCGAGGAGATCGGCGCGGCGATCGGCCGGTCGATGGCCGAGCTCGGCATCCATCAAGGGCTCGCTCCCGTGCTCGACGTCGTGACCGACCCCCGCTGGGGCCGCGTCGACGAGTGCATCGCCGAGGATCCGTACGTCGTCGGCACGATCGGCACCGCGTACGTGCGCGGGCTGCAGTCGGCCGGCGTCGATGCGACCCTCAAGCACTTCGCGGGGTACTCGGCGTCGCAGGCGGGCCGCAACCACGCCCCGGTGCAGATGGGCCGGCGGCGGCTGCAGGACGTCGTGCTGCCGCCGTTCGAGATGGCGATCCGCGACGGCGGGGTGCAGTCGGTCATGAACTCGTACGCCGAGATCGACGGCGTCCCCGTGGCTTCCGACCCGACGCTGCTCACCGACCTGCTGCGGGATGAGTGGGGGTTCGAGGGTACCGTCGTCGCCGACTACTTCTCGGTGGCGTTCCTGCACTCGCTGCACGGCGTCGCCGGCGACCTGGGCGAAGCGGCCGTGCTCGCGCTGCGCGCGGGGATCGACGTCGAACTGCCGACGGCCGATGCGTTCGCCGGACCGCTGCGCGACCGGCTCGCCGCGCATCCGGACGAGGTGGAGCTCGTCGACCGCGCCGTCCTGCGCGTGCTCGCGCAGAAGGAGCGGCTCGGCCTGCTCGACGCCGACTTCGAGGCGCCGCCCACCGAGGTCGATCTGGATGACCCCGCACTGCGAGCGCTCGCCCGGCGCGCGGCTGAGGAGTCGGTCGTCCTGCTGACCAACGACGGCATGCTGCCGCTCGCGGCTCCCGCGCGGATCGCCCTGATCGGTCCGAACGCCGACTCGGCGGAATCGCTCATGGGGTGCTACTCGTTCGCGAACCACGTGCTCGCGCACCATCCGGGCACGCCGCTCGGCTTCGAGATGCCGACCATCGCCGAGGCGCTGCGGGCGGAGTTCGCCGGCGCGGACGTCGTGGTGGAGCACGGCTGCGAGGTCGAGGATCCCGACACCAGCGGGATCGCCGCCGCGGTCGAGGCGGCGGCGGCCGCCGAGGTCGCGATCGTCGTGGTCGGAGACCGTGCCGGGCTGTTCGGCCGCGGCACGGTCGGCGAGGGCAACGACGTCGACGACCTCGAGCTGCCCGGCGCCCAGCGCCGCCTCGTCGAGGCGGTCATCGCCTCAGGCACGCCGACGACCGTCGTGGTGGTCTCGGGTCGCCCGTACGCGCTCGGCTGGATGCTCGAGGGCCCGGGGGCCGCGGGTGCGGTCGTGCAGGCCTTCTTCCCGGGTGAGGAGGGCGGCCCGGCCATCGCGCGGATCCTGTCCGGCCGCACCGAGCCGTCGGGACGTCTGCCGGTGTCGCTCCCCCGGTCGGCGGGCGCGCAGCCGTACACGTACCTGCACCCGGTGCTCGGCGGACCCACCGAGATCACGAGCGCCGACAACACCCCCGCCCTGCCGTTCGGGCACGGTCTGACGTACACGACGTTCGAGCGCAGATCGCTGACGGCGACGGATGCCGCGACCGACGGCATCCTGGATGTCACGGTCGTCATCGCCAACACCGGGGACCGGCCGGGAACGGATGTCGTGCAGCTGTACGCGCGGGATCGTGTCGCGTCGGTCACGCGGCCGGTCGCGCAGCTGCTGGCGTACCAGCGGGTGTCGCTGGAGCCGGGCGAGTCGGTGTCGGTGAGCTTCGCCGTACCGGCCGCGCGCCTGGCGTTCACCGGACGCGACGGTCGCCGCATCGTCGAACCCGGTGCGATCGACCTCTGGGTAGGCCCCTCGTGCGCCGTGCGCGACGACGAGGCTCAGGTCGAGCTGACCGGCGATGTCCACGTCGTCACGGCAGCCGACCCGAGGGTGGCGACGGCTACGGTCCGCACCGGCGTCGACGCTCTGCCCATGCGCTGAGCCGGCCGAGAAGAAGGCCCCGCGGCATCGCGCCGCGGGGCCCTCTTCGTGCCGTTCAACAGGTCAACCGGCCCTCCGCAGGAGATTGAACCGATCCAACCTCCTGTTGAAGCGCGGTTGACCTGTCGAAGGAAAGGGGACGAGCGGATGCCGCCACCCGGCGCGGCACCTCGACCAGGCGCCGCCGGGCCTTGGCAGGACCTGGCCATGTCGCCGCGCTGCAGGCGTTTCGTCTCGCTCGTTCCTTGCTCGCTCAACGACCAGGGGAACAATCGCGATCGTTGAGCGAGGGAGCGCTCAACGACCGGGGGAACGATCCCGGTCGTTGAGCGAGCGAGCGCCAGCGACCGAGACGAAACGCCTCGGGGCGGCGGCTACGCCAGGTCGAGTTCCACGGTCGCGAAGGAGTGCGGCGGCAGCGACACGGTCAGCACACCCGCGTCGACCGAGGCCTCGAGCGAGGCGGGCGCGACGGCGTCGGGGGTGCCGGGAGTGTTGTGGGCTGCGGCATCCGTCCCCGTGAGCACCCGGGCGCGACGCACCGAAGCCGAGCGGCCGCGCAGGTCGACCCGCACGTCCAGCGCCTCCTCGAGCGACAGGTTCGACAGCGACAGCAGCGCCGACCCGTCACGGGTCGAGGCCGAGACCGAGAGGCCGGGCACACCGTCCGCCGCGGCCGGCGACGAGAGCACGTGCGCGGCCAGGGCGGTCGCGTCGTGGTGGCCGCGGTTCATCTCGAACACGTGGTAGGTCGGGGTGAGCACCATCGCGCCGTCGTCGTCGGTGAGGATCATCGCCTGCAGCACGTTGAGGGTCTGCGCGATGTTCGCCATCTTCAAGCGCCCGGCGTGGCGGTGGAAGGCGTCGAAGTGCACGGCGGCGACCAGGGCGTCGCGCACGGTGTTCTGCTGGAACAGGAAGCCGGGGTTGGTGCCGGGCTCGACGTTCCACCAGGTGCCCCACTCGTCGAGGATGAGACCCACCTTCCGGTCCGGGTCGTACGAGTCCATGACGGCCTCGTGCCGGCGGATGACGCGCTCGATGTCGATCGCCTTGCGCATCGTGCCGTAGTACTGCTCGGCCGAGAACTCGACGGCGGGCTCGGTGTTGATGCCCGCGCCGGCGTGCGAGTAGTAGTGGAACGAGATGCCCTGGAACACCGGCGCCGGCTGCGAGCCGCAGGTGAGGCATCCGAGCGACTCCATGAGCGCGCGCGTCCAGGTGATGTCGTCGTCGGAGGCGCCGGCGGCGATGCGGTAGAGCTCGTTGCCGCCGTGGTTGCGGCAGAACGTGCCGTAGCGGCGCGCCTCGAGCGCGTACTGCTCGGCGGTCATGTTGCCGCCGCAGCCCCACGCCTCGTTGCCGATGCCCCAGAACGGCACCTTCCAAGGTTCGTCGCGCCCGTTCTCACGGCGCAGGCGCGCCATGGGGCTGTCGCCGTCGCGCGTCAGGTACTCGACCCACTCGCTCATCTCGCGCACGGTGCCACTGCCGACGTTGCCGTTCACGTACGCGTCGGCGCCGAGCATCTCGCACAGGTCCATGAACTCGTGCGTGCCGAAGTGGTTGTTCTCCACCACGTCGCCCCAGTGCGAGTTGATCATCTGCGGGCGGCTCTCGCGGGGTCCGATGCCGTCGCGCCAGTGGTACTCGTCGGCGAAGCAGCCCCCGGGCCAGCGGAGGTTCGGGATGCCGAGCGCCCGGAGCGCCTCGACGACGTCGGAGCGGATGCCCCGCACGTTGGGGATCGCGGAGTCCTCGCCGACCCAGAAGCCGTCGTAGATGCAGCGGCCGAGGTGCTCGGCGAAGTGGCCGTAGAGGTGGCGGCTGATGACGTCACCGGGGACGTCGAGGTCGATGACGGCGCGGGCCGTGGTCACAGATTTCTCCAGTCGGATGCGGGTGTGAGGGGAACGAGCGACGGGCGCGCCGCCGTGGTGCGCAGCGGAACGCGGGAGCCGGACGCAGCCGAGTCCGACAGCGCCGTCATGATCTCGAGCACGTGCAGCGCGATCGCGCCACTCGCCCTGCCCGGCCCAGCGACGAAGTCGAGCAGGCCGATGCCGCGACCGGAGTCCGCATAACCCGCCGACGGCTCGAGGGTCTGCCACGAGCCGCCGCTGCCGGGCCTGCCGGTGCCGTGCAGCTGCACGTCGCCCTCGAACATGTTGGGATCGGGCACGATCAGCGACCCGTTGACGCCGTGCACCTCGATGGGCGCCGCGGTCGAGCGGACGCCGTCGAAGCTCATGGTCACGGTCGAGATCGCTCCGGACGCGTGATGCAGGATGCCGGTGAGGTGGGTGTCGACGTCGACGTCGATGCTCTCCCCCGCCCGCGGCCCGGTGCCGATCACGCGCACGTCGCGCGAGCGCGACGCGGCGCCCGACACGGCCTCGACGGGCCCGAGCAGCTGCACGAGCGAGGTGACGTAGTACGGGCCCATGTCGAGGAGCGGTCCGCCGCCCTCGCGGTAGTAGAAGTCGGGATGCGGATGCCACGACTCGTGCCCCGCCGAGATCCACATCGCGGATGCCGACACCGGCCGGCCGATCCGCCCGTCGTCGATCGCCGCGCGCGCGGTCTGCACACCGGTGCCGAGCACGGTGTCGGGCGCACCCCCGACGCGGACGCCCGCGGCGGCCGCGGCATCCGTCACCCGCGCAGCGTCGGCGAAGGTCGCCGCCAGCGGCTTCTCGCCGTAGACGTCCTTGCCGTGCGCGATGGCGGCCAGAGCCACCTCGGCGTGCGCGGCGGGGATGGTGAGGTTGAGGACCGTGCCCACGCCCGCGTCGGCGAGCAGCTCGTCGGTGGTGAGCGCCCGGGATCCCGGGATGCGCTCGGCCGCGGCCTGCGCACGCGAGGCGTCGAGGTCGGCCACGGCCACGATCCGCACACCCGTGGCTGCCTGGAGCGTCTCGAGGTACTGACCCGAGATGTGCCCGAGCCCGACGATCCCGACGTCGCGCACCGTGCCGCCCGTCACCGTGCTGCCCATAGCAGTCCGCGCTCGATGATCGTGCGGACGTTCGGGTCCTGCAGCACGTCGAGGCTGTGCCCGGGCGTCGACACGAAGACGCGGCCCTGACCCCACTCGCGCGTCCACACCGCGGGCGAGACGATCGGCCGGTGCCACGGGTGGTAGGGCTGCACCGGGTGGGTCGTCGTCGCGAGCACGTCGATGAGATCGTCGTGCAGCACCCAGTACTGCTCGGTGGTGAGGCGGAAGTCGTCGATGCCGGCGGTGATCTCGTGCCTGCGACCGAGGTCGGTGAGCTCGACCGTGTAGTCCAGGTAGTTGTCGGTCTGGTCGCCGTGGACCTCGTCGGGGTGCTTCGACGGGTGGGTGGCGAACTGGCCGCCCACGAGCTGCAGGTAGTCCGAGCTGGCGCGGAACGAGTCGGCGATGCCGCCGTGCCAGCCGGCGAGCCCGGTGCCGGCGGCCACGGCGTCGCGGAGTCCGCGCACAGCCTCGTTCGACGCCTGCGACATCGTGACGGACTGCAGCACGAGGTCGGTCGCGGCCATGCGGTCGGCGTCGGCGTACACCTGCGGGTCCTCTTCGATCGAGACGTCGAAGCCGCTCTCGCGGAGGAACGGCAGGAACAGCTCGGTCGCCTCGACCGGATGATGGCCGTCCCATCCGCCGCGGACGACGAGGGCGGTGCGGGTCATGAGGGGATCCCTTCCGTGGGGTGCTCGGGGGCGTCGACGGCGCCGGACGCGACCGTCGTGAGGATGCTGTCGTGGGCGGCGCTCTGCTCGACCGCGGCCAGCACGCGCTGCACCTGCGTCGCGTCGGCGAAGGTGGGCGAGACCGGGATCTCGCCGGCGACGGCGCGGACGAAGTCGACGGCCTGGTGCGTGAACAGGTGCTCGTACCCGAGTCCGTGCCCAGCGGGCCACCAGGCTCCGGCATACGGATGCCGCGCCTCTGTGACCTGCACGCGCCGGAAGCCCTGCGCGTCGTCGTCGGCGGCGTCGTAGACCTCGAGCTCGTTCATGCGCTCGAAGTCGAACGCGATCGCGCCGCGGTCGCCGTTGATCTCGATGCGGTTCGCGTTGCGCCGGCCGGTCGCCATGCGGGTGGCCTCGAAGACGCCGAGGGCGCCGCGGTCGAAGCGGGCGGTGAAGGCGGCGGCGTCGTCGACGGTGACCGGCAGCCGGTCGGTGGTGTCGGCGGCGACGCCCCCGAGTCCCTCCACCGCCGAGCGGCGCGGCCGCGAGGTGACGAAGGTGCGGACGGTGGCCGAGACCGCCGCGATGTCCTGACCCGTGAGCCACTGCGCGGTGTCGATGCTGTGCGCCCCGATGTCGCCCAGCGCGCCGGAGCCTGCCCGATCGCGATCCAGGCGCCAGGTGTGAGGCGAGTCGGGGTCGCTCAGCCAGTCCTGCAGGTACTGGGCGCGTACGTGCCGGATCTCGCCGACGCGTCCCTCCTCGATGAGCCGGCGGGCGAGGGCGAGCGCGGGCGTGCGGCGGTAGCTGAAGCCGCACATGGCCACGACGCCGGAGCGAGTGGATGCCGCGGCCGCGGCATCCGTCATCTCCTGCGCCTCAGCGACCGTGTTCGCGAGCGGCTTCTCGCACAGCACGTGCTTGCCGGCGGCCAGCGCGGCGAGCGCGATCTCGGCGTGGGTGTCGCCCGGAGTGCAGATGTCGATCGCGTCGATGTCGTCGCGCTCGACGGCCTCCCGCCAGTCGACGGTGTGCTCCGGCCACTCCCAGCGCGCGGCGGCCTCGGCGGTCGCGTCGGCGCGGTGGCCGACGAGCAGCACCGGCTGCGCCGAGAGCGGCAGGTCGAAGAAGCGCGGCGCGGTGCGCCAGGCGTGGGTGTGCATGCGGCCCATGAAGCCGGTGCCGATCAGCGCGATCCGCAGCGGCGATGTCGTCGTCGTCATCGGGTGTGCCCTTTCCAGCCACAGACGATGCCACCGCGCGCGCGGCACCGCGAGATTGTTGCGCAAAACCTCGGCCTGCGCGAAGGTGGTGCCGTGTCTGCGCGCGTGAACCTCACCGCGGTCGCGGCGGCGGCCGGCGTCAGCGTGGCGACCGCGTCCCGCGCCCTGTCGGGTCGAGGCGACCTCGCGCCCGCGACCCGGCGCCGTGTGCTGGCCGCCGCCCGCGCGCTGGGCTACACCCGAGACCCCGCCGTGGGCGGACGCCCGCCGGGGTCGGCGCGCCTGGTCGACCTCGTGCTCGGCTGGTTCCACAACGCCTACTCCGACGAGGTGACGGCCGGCGCACGCAGCGCCGCCGCTGCCGCCGGCTACGACCTCGTGCTGACAGAGGAGCGCGACACCCCCGACGACGACTGGCCGATGCGGATCCGCCGGCGCGGATCGGCGGGGGTGGTGCTCGGGCTCATCTCGCCGACCGCGTCGCAGCTGGCGGCGCTGAACGATGCCGAGATCCCGGTCGTGCTGATGGATCCGCAGGCCGAGACGTCACGCGGCCTCACCAGCGTGCGCACGACGGACCGCGAGGGCGGAGCGGCCGCGGCGAGGCACCTCGCCGAACGCGGCGCCACCCGGTTCGCGGTCGTGCTCGGATCGCCGCCGTATCGGTACGGTCGCGCGCGCAACACCGGCTTCCGCGAGGCGCTGCGACTCGTCCGTCCGGACGCCGATCTGACGGCGGTGCAGGCCGACTGGGGCGCAGCGTCGGCCCGTGAGGCCGCCCTGCCCGTCCTGCGCGGTCTCCGGCCCGGCGAACGGCTCGGCGTCTTCGCCTGCTCCGACGAGATGGCCGCCGGCGTGTACGCGGCCGCGGCGGCCACAGGGCGACGGGTTCCCGACGACGTGCTCGTCGTCGGATTCGACGACCTGCGCGGCGCACGCTGGCTCACCCCACCCCTCACGACCGTCCGCCAGCCGATCCGCGAGATGGCGGCGGCCGCCGTCACCGCGCTCACCGACGCCGCCGCCGGCGCTGCGCTGCCGCCCTCGCCGATCGTCCTCCCGACGCAGCTCATCGCCCGCGGCTCCACCTGAGCGCTCCCGGGGTCCCCGGATTCCGCGCCCGACCCGATCCCGACAGGTCAACCGCGCTTCCGCAGGAGGTTGAACCGTTCCAACCTGCTGTGGAGTCGCGGTTGACCTGTTGAGTGACGGGGTGAAGACCCCGAGCCACAGAGAAGAGCGGATGCCGGCAGCCGCGGGATCCGGACGGACCGGCGGCCGCGGCATCCGAACCGGACGAAACGTCGCGACCGGGCGCGCGGGGCACGCGAGTAGCGTGGGAGCACGTCCGACGGAAGGCCCTCCATGTCCACCACCGCGCAATCCGTTACCCCCAGCGGGGCTCCCGGCGATCGCCCCTCGAGGAGCAACCGCCCCGCGAGGAGTGAGTCGGAGCTGCAGCAGATGGCGAAAGACCACCTGTGGATGCACTTCGCCCGCCAGTCGGTGATGACCGAGGGTCCCGGGGTGCCGATCATCGTCAAGGGCGAGGGGCATCACATCTGGGACTCGCGGGGCAAGCAGTACATCGACGGCCTGTCGGGCCTGTTCGTCGTCGCGGCAGGGCACGGTCGCCGGCGACTGGCGGAGGTGGCGGCCAAGCAGGCCGAGCAGCTGGCGTTCTTCCCCATCTGGTCGTACGCCCACCCGGCGGCCATCGAGCTCGCCGATCGTCTCGCCGACTACGCGCCCGGCGACCTCAACAAGGTGTTCTTCTCGACCGGCGGCGGCGAAGCCGTCGAGACCGCGTTCAAGCTCGCCAAGTACTACTGGAAGATCCAGGGCAAGCCCACCAAGCACAAGGTGATCTCGCGGGCGGTCGCGTACCACGGCACGCCGCAGGGCGCGCTCGCGATCACCGGCATCCCGGCGATGAAGGAGATGTTCGAGCCGGTCACCCCCGGCGGCTTCCGAGTGCCGAACACGAACTTCTACCGGGCAGCCGACATGGGCGCCCCCTCGGACGACCTCGAGGCCTTCGGCGTGTGGGCGGCCGACCGCATCGAGGAGATGATCCAGTTCGAGGGGCCCGACACCGTCGCAGCCGTCTTCCTCGAGCCCGTGCAGAACTCCGGCGGCTGCTTCCCGCCGCCTCCCGGCTACTTCCAGCGCGTCCGCCAGATCTGCGACAAGTACGACGTGCTGCTCGTGTCGGACGAGGTCATCTGCGCGTTCGGACGCGTCGGCCACATGTTCGCGTGCGACGCCTACGGGTACGTGCCCGACATGATCACCTGCGCGAAGGCCATGACCAGCGGGTACTCCCCGATCGGCGCGACCATCGTCAGCGACCGCATCTACGAGCCCTTCGCCCACGGCGACCGCGCGTTCTACCACGGCTACACCTTCGGCGGGCATCCCGTCTCAGCCGCGGTGGCACTCGAGAACCTCGACATCTTCGAAGAGGAAGGCCTCAACGAGCGGGTGCGCGAATACTCCCCGCTGTTCCGGTCCACCCTCGAGAAGCTCACGGATCTGCCGATCGTCGGCGACGTGCGCGGCGACGGCTACTTCTTCGGGATCGAGCTCGTCAAAGACAAGGCGACGAAGGAGACGTTCGACGACGACGAGTCCGAACGACTGCTGCGCGGGTTCCTGTCGAAGGGCCTCTTCGACGCCGGTCTGTACTGTCGCGCCGACGACCGCGGCGACCCTGTGATCCAGCTCGCGCCGCCGCTCACGATCGGGCCGAAGGAGTTCGACGAGATCGAGCAGATCCTCCGCAGCGTGCTCACGGAGGCGTGGACGCGCCTCTGAGGCGGTAACATTCGCCGCCCGGGGTTATTGTTGGCGCGTGGGAACGATCTACTACGGCGGCGGCGCGATGCCGATTCACATCGAGGACCGCGCACTGGCGCACCTCAAAGTCGTCATTGCGACCAAGCTGCGACGCGATGAGAGCTTCACGGTGTCCTGGACCCACCCCGACGACCAGCCTCGCGGGCGCAGCACGATCTGGCTGCACCCGTCGATCCCGCTCCGGTTCGTGTTCGATGATCCCGAGCCCGCGCAGCTCAGCCGCGACTGGATCGAGGACCTCGCGAACTCGGCCAGCTCGACCGGCGGCATCCTGCTCGTCGCCGAGCACTTCGACACCGGGCCGGTGGAGGTGCCGGATGCCGCAGCGAGCCTCGGAGACGGGGCAGACCTATCGCTCGGCAAGGTCGACGTCGAGCACATCGACGTCGACCGCCTGACCGTCGCCGGCACCGAGGTCACGGCGGACGACGTCACCGCGTAGGCGTCGCGACGGCTGGGCCTTCCGCAGCGGCCGGGACCGCTCCGCAAGCGAGCGCTCCGCTCGACGCCGCACCGGCTCTTACGCAACCTCCGGCGCGACCGGCTCGTCGTCCTCGCTCGGCTCGGGAAGGATCGTGAGCCCGCTCGGTCCGCTGGCCGCGAGCATCAGATCCTCGACCCATTTGCGGTTGATGCGCGGCTGACGGCTGCCGAAGAAGTGGAACTGGATCGGCACCGAGGGGTGGATCCAGAAGCTCCGGCGGCCGCTGCCGTCGCCGATCTCGACGTCGAACATGAACGGCTCGGACCGGCGCAGCTTGTTCATCATCACGATGCGCAGATGTGCCAGTGTGCGGTCGTCGATGTCGACCGAGTTGGCGTTCGTGTCGTAGATGAACCGTCCCATGGCAGGAGCCTACTGCCGGATCATCGCGGCGCGAATGCGGCAGCGAAAAGCGCGCGAGCACGCCGCGCTACGGCGGGTCGCTGTGCGGGATCCGCGCGGGCCAGCTCGGTCGCCAGCATCCCTGCCGCGAGCGTCACGTCATCGGTCTCGATGTGGGTTCCGACCCGACCCGATTCGCGATCGCGGATCACCAGACGGTCCACCAGCGCCTGGAAGCGGGCGCCCAGGACGGCCACCCGAGGGTCTGTCAGATCGGCGGTGAGGAGCTCGATGAACGCGGTCGAGACGACCGCCTGCTCGACCAGGCGGTCGAACAGGTCGTCGATCGTGCGTTCGGGGTCGGAGGTGTACTCCTCGAGGTCGCGCACGTTGTCTTCGAAGACGGCGACGGCCAGGGCCGTGCGATCGGGGAAATGGCGGTACAGGCTGCCCTGCCCGACGCCGGCGCGCTTGGCGACGGCGCTGAACGGCGCGCCGAGGCCGCCTTCGGCATAGACCTCGCGGGCGGCGGCGATGAGCGCACGACGATTGTCGGCCGCGGCGGCGGGGCCACGATTCTGGCGGGGATGCGCACGGGGGGATGCGGTGCTGGGCACGGGTGTAGCCTAGTACCGGACAACGCCGTCCGGTAGGAGCCGCCCCGAAGGTTCCTCCACCCCGGACCCGCAGCCCGCCCACACTGCATGAAGAAAGGGAAAGAACACGCCATGAGCACCACCACCACCGCTCCGCTCACCGGAGCGTCCACCATCCAGACCTGGCTCGACGACCCTGCCGGCGGCGCCGCACTGCGCGGCCTCCTCGCCCAGGGCGGCCAGAGCGCCGACGCGCTCGCGCCGATCGCCTCGCTTCCCCTCGCGAACCTCGTCGCCATGAGCGGCGGCGCCTTCCCGCAGGCAGCCCTCGACGCGCTGATCGCACAGGTCAACCCCGGCGCCGTCGCCGCCGAGCCCGCCGCCGAGACCCCGAAGGCCGAGTGGGCCGAGAAGATCACGGCTGGGCGCTTCACGGGTCAGACCGTCATCGTCACGGGCGCCGGTTCCGGCATCGGCCGTGCCACCGCCTCGCGCGTGGCACGGGAAGGCGGTCGGGTGATCGCGGTCGACGTCAGCCAGGAGCGCCTCGACGAGTTCGTCGCCGCGCACGGCGGTGCGGACGTCGTCGCGCTCACCGCCGACATCACCGACGATGAGGGCGTCGCCCGCATCATCGAGGCGGCCGGCGACAGGATCGACGCCCTCGCCAACATCGCCGGGATCATGGACGACATGACCCCGGTCGGCGATGTCACCGACGCCGTCTGGGATCGCGTGTTCCGCGTGAACGTCACCGGCACGATGAAGCTCATGCGCGCCGTCATCCCGGCGATGCTCGCGCAGGGCAGCGGCTCGATCGTGAACACGTCGTCCGAGGCATCCCTCCGCGGCTCGGCCGCCGGTGCCGCGTACACCGCGTCGAAGCACGCCGTCGTCGGCCTCACGAAGTCGAGCGCGTTCATGTACGGCCCGAGCGGCATCCGTGTCAACGCCGTCGCTCCCGGCGCCGTGATCACCAACATCGAGGCGAAGTTCAACTCGCCGCTGGGCGCCGACCGCGTGCGCACCGGCATGGCGGTCATGGCGCCGCCGGTGACCCCGGACCGTCTGGCTGCGTCGATCACGTTCCTGCTGAGCGATGACGGCGTCAACGTCAACGGCCAGAACCTGGCCAGCGACGGCGGCTGGTCGGCCGCCTGAGACCCGCGACGCCCCGGTGGACCCGAACCACCGGGGCGTCGCGCACCACCCGGCGCAGCGGTCAGAACGGCCAGATGAGCGGAACGTAGAAGACGGCGACGGCGAGGAAGAACAGCGCGAGCGGCAGCCCGAGCTTCCAGTAGTCGCCGAACCGGTACCCCGCCGGCTCCATCACCATGAGGTTCGCAGGCGTCGCGATCGGCGTGAGGAACGCCGCCGCACCGGCGACAGTGAGCGCCATCATGAACGGCTGCACCGACAGGTCGAGAGCCTGCGCGACCGAGATGGCGATCGGCGCGACGATGAGCACCGTCGCGGTGTTGCTGATCAGCTGGCCGAGCACGACGGTGATCGCGCACAGGGCGAGCAATGCGACGTGAGGACCGGCGTCGCCGAGCAGCGACAGCATGCCGTCGGCCACGAGGTCTGCCGTGCCGGTGCTGCTGAAGGCCGTCGACAGCGGGATCATCCCCGCGATGAGCACGACAGTCGTCCATGAGATCGCGTGGTACGCCGCCGTGACGGTGACCGTGCGGGTGAGGACGAGCGCGCACGCCGCGAGCAGCGCGGCGACCGCCGGCGGCACCAGACCGGTGGCGAGCAGCACGATCATCGCGAGCAGGATGCCGATCGCCCGCTTGGCGCCGCGCCCGAGCGGCACCGACCGGCGCAGCTGCGCCGGGTCGTCGACCGCGAGCACCGCGGGGTCCTGGGCCCGCCGCGTCAGGTCGTCCCACGCTCCCTGGAGCAGCAGGGCATCGCCGGACTGGACGATGAACTCGGTGCCCTTGAGGTGCTCGTCGCCCCGCCGCGCCGCGAGCACGACGAGGTCGCCGTCGGGTGTCGTCATACCCGCGCACACGCGCGTGCCGATCAGCGGCGAGCGCGGCGCCACGACCACCTCGGTCACTCCGGTGTTCGGGCCGAGGAGCACGCCGGTGTCGAGCGTCAGCGAATACTGCTGGCGGAGCATGCGCGCGTGCCGCACCAGGTCGACGGGCATGATGGCACCCTTCCGCTCCGGCACCAGGCGACCCCCGAGCAGCAGGATCACGAGCGTGCCGACGAGCACCGGGATGCCGACGAGCGCGAATTCGAAGAACCCGAACTCCCGTCCCCCGGCGCCGGCGGCGAACTCCGACACGATGATGTTGACGGGCGTGCCGGTGAGCAGCAGGAGCGAGCCCGCGGAGGCCGCGAAGGCGAGCGGCATCAGCAGCTTCGACGAGGCGATGCCGGCGCGGGCGGCGACCACGACGACGAGCGGGAGCAGCGCGGCGACGGCGCCGTTGATGCTGATGAGCGCCGTCAGCCCCGCCACCAGCAGGGCGGTCACGAGGACGAGCGTGGTGCGCTTCGTGCCGGCACGGCCGATCACCTTCTGCCCCGCCCACGCCGTGACACCGGTCGCATCCAGCGACTCGCTCACCACGAACAGCGCGGCGATGAACACCACGGTCGGATCGCCGAACCCCGCGAGCGCCTCGGGCAGCGTCAGCACGCCGGTGAAGAAGAGCGCCAGCGCGACGCCGATGGCGACGATCCCGATCGGCACGCGGTTGCTCACGAACGCGATCACCGCCAGCACCAGGATGACGAGTGTTGCGGTGACGGGATCCACGGCCCCAGCGTAGCCACCGCGCTCGCGGAGCCGCCCTCGCGGAGCCGCCCTCCTGGAGCCGCCTCGCGATCGCCGCTCGGTGAATCGCTTCACTTGCGCTGAACGTACGCTCCCCGCGGCGATCCGTGTACGTTCAGCGCAAGTGAACCGGTCGGAGTTCGGGGGCGTGAGAACGAATGGATGCCACGAACGATCAGCCGCGGAGGACCGCCAGTCCTGCGACGTCATAGGCGAGCTCGACGGCCTCGAAGATCGCCGCGTCGATGGTGCGGGGGGCGAAGGCGTCGCCGATCACGACGACCCGCGGCGCGGCATGAGGCTCCGCGGTCAACCCCGGGATGCCGACTGCCGCGCGCGGCTCGATGGCGACAACCGCGTCGACGCCCGGGATCATCTCGACGGCACCGGTGAGCGTGTCGCGCACTGTCACCGCCCCGGGCTCGATCCCCTCCACCCGGTGTGCCGGGCGTCGCTGGAAGCCGCCGTGCGCGCCCAGACGCTCGAGCAGCAGCGGCCGATCGTACCCGGCGCCGATGTGCGGGAACACCGTCTCGAAGGGCGTGATGAGCTCGAGCTCGTCGACGCGCTCGAGGAGCGTCAGCACGATCCCGGCGGCGTACGCCGTGCCATCGGCATCCACGACCGCGATCCGCCGGCCGAGCGGCGCCCGGTCCGCCTCCGGCGACACCGCGGCGAAGGCGTCGACGGTGCCCGCGGCGGGGAAGCCGCCCGTGTACGCGCCGCCGAGGGCGAGCGACGTGCCGGCCGGCGCGACGGCGCCTGCGGCGACCACGATGCCGTCCGCGGCTTCATTGCCCAGCGTCTCGGCGGTGGCATCGACGCCGAGACGCACCTCGACGCCCGCCGCGGCGAGGTCGCGCACGAGGTCGTCGACGAGCAGCCCGACGCTCTCGCGCCCCGGCACGCGGCGAGCGAGCCGCAGCTGGCCGCCGAGCTCGTGCGCCCGTTCGATCAGGGTCACGGAGTGCCCGTCGGTGGCGAGCTCGACGGCGGCGCGCATGCCGGCCGGCCCTCCCCCGACCACGATCCACCGCTGCGGCGACGCCGTGCGCGGCCGCTCGCGCCGTTCGAGCTCACGCCCGGCGAGCGGGTTCACCGTGCACGACATCGCGAGTCCCCGACTGCCGCGGCCGAGGCATCCCTGATTCAGACGGATGCAATGACGGATGCCGCGCTCGGCGCCGTCGACCGGCTCGAGCCCGATCAGCTTGCGGCCGAGGTCGGGGTCGGCGATCTGCGCTCGCGTGAGCGCCACCATGTCGGCGATTCCCGAGGCGACGACCTCCTCCGCCTCCTCGACGGAGCGCGCGGCACCGACGCCGAACACCGGCACGTCGGGGTTCGCGGCCTTCACCGCTGCGACGTCGTCGCGGAGCCACGCGTACGGCATGGGCGAGGACGGGAAGACGTAGTGGACGTTGTGGTAGCCGCCGGCGGCGAGGTCGAGGAAGTCGATGCGCGCGTCGGCGCGCAGCCGCGCGATGACCTCGCGCATGCCGGCGCCGTCGATGCCGTCAGGGTGGAACTCGTTCGCGACGATGCGGATGCCGACGGTGAAGTCGTCGCCCACCCGCTCGCGCACGGCCCGCAGCACCTCGCGCGGGAACCGCGTGCGCCCCTCGAGGTCGCCGCCGTACTCACCGGCGCCATATTCATCCGTACGGGCGTTGTAGAGGGGCGAGAGGAACTGGTGCAGCAGGTAGCCGTGCGCCATGTGGATCTCGACGCCGTCGAACCCGCCGTTTCGCGCGTTCTCGGCCGACAGCGCCCAGCCCTCGACGAGCGCAGCGATATCGGCGCGGTCCATCTCGCGGGTGGCGTGCGCGGTCGACGGCGAAAGTATGCGCGACGGGGCATACACCGCGCGGGGACCCTCGGGTCCGTCGGGTTGCGCCTGCGCGCCGTGGTGGTTGAGCTGTACGAAGATCTTCGCGCCCGCCTCGTGCACGGCATCCGTCATCCGCTGCGACGCGGCGACGCCCTCGGCACGGTAGGCGTCTTCGAATCCGCGGATCGACCCGGTCGGGTGCACGAAGTGGTTGCCGGCCACGAACAGCCCGCAGCCGCCCCGCGCCCGGCGCACGTAGTACGCGGTCTCGCGGTCGGACTCGACGCGGTCGGAGTACTGCTTCGAGTGCGCCGTCTGCATGATGCGGTTCGGCACGGTGACCGCGCCGATGCGCAGCGGCTGCGCGAGGACGGACGAATGGATGCCGGGGCTCGCGGTCATGCCCCCGAGCCTAGGTCCCCGCGTGCCACCGCCCCGCGCGCGGCTCCCCCTCCTGTTCACTTGCGCTACACGTACGCCGCGCCTGGCGTTTCGCGTACATATAGCGCAACTGAACGAAGGGCCGCGGGGGCCGCGGGGGCCGCGCGTGAGCGTGATTCAGAGGCGGGCGAGGGCCTGCTCGAGGTCGGCGAGGAGGTCGGCGGCCGACTCGATGCCGACAGACAGCCGCACCACCTCAGGCGGGACGGCGAGCTCGGTGCCCCGCACCGACGCGTGCGTCATCTCGTCCGGGTAGTTCATGAGCGACTCGACGCCGCCGAGCGACTCGGCGAGCTGGAACAGACGCGTCGATTCGGCGAAACGCCGAGCGGCAGCGGCATCCGCCAACGCCACCGAGACGATCCCGCCGAAGCCGCTCATCTGGGCGGCGGCGAGCTCGTGCCCGGGATGCGACGGCAGGCCGGGGTAGTACACCCGGGCGACGCGGTCGTGCGAGGTCAGGAACTCCGCCACCGCCTGCGCATTCTCGCTGTGCCGCTGCATGCGCAGGGCGAGCGTCTTGATGCCCCGCGTCGTCAGCCACGCATCGAGCGGACCCGAGACCGCGCCGACCGCGAACTGCAGGAACTTCACCTCGCCGTAGAGGGCCTCGTCGTTCAGCACCAGGGCGCCGCCGACGACGTCGGAATGCCCACCGAGATACTTCGTCGTCGAGTGCACCACCACGTCGGCGCCGAGGGCGAGCGGCTGCTGCAGGGCGGGCGACGCGAACGTGTTGTCGACCACGACGAGGGCGCCCGCGTCATGCCCGAGGCGCGCCAGTCCCGCGATGTCGGTGATGCGCAGCAGCGGGTTGCTCGGCGTCTCGACCCACACGATGCGCGCCGGGCGCTCCTCGAGGGCCGCCCGCACGGCGTCGAGGTCGCTCATGTCGACGACGCGCACGCCGATGCCCCACGCGCCCAGCACACGGGCGATGAGGCGATACGTGCCGCCGTAGACGTCGTTGCCGAGCAGCACCTCGTCACCGGGCTTGAGCGCGGCGCGCAGCAGCGCGTCCTCGGCGGCGAGTCCCGACGCGAACGACAGCGCGTGCGCACCCCCTTCGAGTGCGGCGAGCTGCGTCTGGAGCGCCGTGCGGGTCGGGTTGCCGCTCCGGCCGTACTCGTAGCCCTCGCGGAGCCCGCCGATGCCGTCCTGTGCGTACGTCGTGGAGAAGTGCACCGGCGGGATCACGGCCCCGGTGGTCGGGTCGAACGCCTGCCCGGCGTGCACCGCGCGGGTCTCGAAGCCGTGGTCTTTCGTGGGCTCGGTCATGCGGGTGCTCCTTCTTCGGGGACGGTTCCGGATGCCTCGGGGCCGGGGAGTGCGCCGCGTGCAGGCGTTTCGTCTCGCTCGTTCCTCGCTCGCTCAACGACCGGAACCTCCGCGGGAACCTCAGCTCGCTCAACGACCGGAACCTCCGCGGGAACATCAGCTCGCTCAACGACCGGGACCTCCGCGGGAACCTCAGCTCGCTCAACGACCGGAACCTCCGCGGGAGCCCCGGCTCGCGCGACCGGGACCTCCGCCGGGACGTCGAAGCCGTGGTCGCGCATCCAGTCGTCGTCGTAGAACCGGTTGAGGTAGCCGCGCCCATGGTCGGGCAGCAGCACGACGACGACGGCGTCGGCGGGCAGATCGCGGGCCGTCCGCAGCGCCGCGACGACCGCCATCCCGCTCGATCCCCCCACCAGCAGCCCCTCTTCGCGGGCGAGGCGACGGGTCATCTCGAAGGTCTCGGCGTCACCGATGCGGTGGATCTCGTCGGGCACCGCGGGGTCGTAGCTGTCCGGCCAGAAATCCTCGCCGACGCCCTCGACGAGGTAGCCGTGCAGCGGGCCGCCCGAGTAGATCGACCCCTCGGGATCGGCTCCGACCACGCGCACCGCGCCGTCCGACACCTCGTGCAGGTAGCGGCCCGTGCCCGTGATCGTGCCGCCGGTGCCGATGCCCGCGACGAAATGGGTCACCCGGCCGTCGGTGTCGTGCCAGATCTCCGGGCCGGTCGTCTCGTAGTGGCTCAGCGGCCCGTTCGGATTCGCGAACTGGTTCGGCTTGAACGCCCCCGGGATCTCGCGGACGAGCCGGTCGGAGACGCTGTAGTACGAGCGGGGGTCTTCGGGCGGCACGCTCGTGTCGATCACCACGACCTCGGCACCGTAGGCCCGCAGCACGTCGACCTTCGCACCCGCGAACTTGTCGGGCACGACGAAGATCATGCGGTACCCGCGCTGCACGGCGACGAGGGCGAGCCCCACGCCGGTGTTGCCGCTCGTGGGCTCGACGATCGTGCCGCCGGGCTTGAGCTGCCCGTCGCGCTCGGCGGCGTCGATGATGCGGCGCGCGATGCGGTCCTTGGTGGAGCCGCCGGGGTTGAAGTACTCGACCTTTGCGAGCACGGTGGCGGCGATGCCCTCGGTGACGCGGGTCAGGCGGACGAGGGGGGTGTTGCCGACGAGGTCGGCCACGCTCTGGGCGTAACGCACGATGAGTCCTGGAGTGTTGCCGCGCGGGAGCGCGGAGGGTTGGCGGGGTCGCGGGGGCCTGCGCGAAGCGAACGCTTCAGCAGCAGGGGCGACAACACCGACAGGTCAACACGGGCGCCAGTCTAGACGCTCACCGCGGCGGCGTCGAGGATGACCCGACGGCCGGGCGCGAAGACATCGACGACGGAGGCGGTCACCAGGTCGCGACATACTCCGATCTGCGGACCAGCGCGGCCTGCTCCACGAGCGGCAGCGAGCGGTCGACGGCCTGCACGATGCGGCGGGCGACCTCGGGTGAGCTCAGCTCGTAGTTCGCGAAGTCTGTTGTCGACGCGTACACGCCGATCGGCAGCGTGAGCGCCTGGAAGAACCCGAACAGCGGCCGCAGCTGGTGCTCGATGATCAGCGCGTGCCGTTCGCCGCCGCCGGTCGCCGCGAGCAGCACCGGCGTGCCGACGAGGTCGTATTGGCCGACGAAGTCGAACAGGTGCTTGAACAGCCCGGTGAATGACGCCCGGTAGACCGGGCTCGCCACGATCAGCAGGTCGGCGGACTCGATCGCCTGCAGCGCGGCCTCGACCTCGGGTGCGACATCCTCGCGCGTCAGCGCCCCCGCGAATCCCGGCCCGAGGGCGGCGATCTCGACGAGCTCGATCACTGCGGGAATGCGCTGGGCGACGCCCGCCAGGATGCTGCGGACCAGAGCAGTCGTCCGGCTGGGCTCCTGGAGGGACCCCGACACCCCCACGACGCGGATCGGGCGGTCCCAGATCGTCGAGCCGATCGTGGATTCCTTGACAGGCTCCGTCACACCGGCACCACGTCGAGCGACGGTGCCGGGCCGACCGCGGCGAGACGCCCGCGCGAGCGCGACCACTGGCTCCACGAGCCCGGGTAGACGACCACGTCGATGCCGGCCAGCGCGCCCGCCAGTGCGGTGTGCGTCGCGGCGATGCCGGAGCCGCAGTAGGCCGCGACCGCCACACCGTCCGCGACACCGGCGGCAGCGAACTCTGCGCGGATCTCGGTGGGCGGGCGGAATCTGCCGGCCGTCAGGTGGACGGTCGTCGGGAGGTTGACGGCGCCGGGGATGTGACCGCCTACGGGGTCGAGGGGCTCGGCGTCTCCTCGATACCGCTCCGGTGCCCGCACGTCGAGGAGCAGGCCGTGGTCGGGCCACTCCTCCACGCCGTCGATGTCGGCGATGCCGTCGGTGATCTCAGCGAGCACGATGTCGCCCGGCGGCTTCGGCAGCACATCGCCCGTCTCGAGCGGCAGCCGTTCGGCGAGCCAGCCGCGCAGCCCTCCGTCGAGCACACGCACGTCGGCGAGCCCCGACCGCGTGAGCACCCACCATGCGCGCGCCGCGGCCACGGAGTGCACGTCGTCGTACGCGACGACCGTGTCGCCGTCGCGGATGCCCCAGCGCCGCGCCGCGGCTTCGAGCTGCGCGCGCGACGGCAGCGGGTGCCGCCCTTCACGGGGGTCGCCCCGGCGGGCCAGCTCGTGGTCGAGGTCGACGTACACCGCGCCCGGCAGGTGCCCGTCGAGGTACTCCGGGCGGCCCTCGGGCCGGTCGAGCCGCCAGCGCACGTCGAGGATCCGCGGCGGGGTCCCGCCGCGGATGAGGTCGGCCAGCTCGGTCGGCGAGATGAGTGGGGAAGGCATGTGGTCATGCTGGTCGGCAGGCGCGAGCGGCGAAACGCCGTGACGACACACGCCGCGATACGGCGTCACGCGACGTCACACGAGGGGAGTCAGGCCGGCGGGGACGCCTCGGATCGGGCGTTCGGTGTGTCTCGGCCCGAATGCCTGGCGGTACGGGTGCGGGGGCCTAGCATGCGGCCAAGACACCAGTGGAGGAATCGGATGCCGCATCCCCGCGTGACACGCGAATCGAGGCCGCCGCGGGGCGCCCGCACCGCCCGAGTGCTCGCCGGGATCGCCCTCGCCGCCGCGCTCACACTGTTGGCAGGCTGTGGCAATGGCGGGATCCCGCTCCCGACCGCTCTGCCGACCACGCTTCCGACGGACGGGCCCACGAGCCTGCCCACGGCGCTTCCCACGCGCACCCCGATCCTGCCGACGCGGTCGCCCGCGCCCACCGCCGAGCCGACCACCGCGCCCGAGCCCACCACGCCGCCCGAGCCCACCGCCGAGCCCGAGCCCACCGCCGAGCCGACGCCCGAGCCCACCGTGGCGGAGCCGGCGCCCCCAGGGGCGCCTGAGCCCACGACGGCGCCCGGGCAGGAGTCGACGGCGACACCCGCACCGACGCCGAGCGCCACCGCGTCGCCGTCGCCGTCACCGTCGCCGACGTCGGCTTCCCCGTCGCCCACCGCGGACGCGGGCGACAACGCCGCGTCGCCGATCAACTGGGTGCCGTGGGTTTTGGTACTGGTCCTGCTCGTCGCGGCAGCCGTGATCTACCTCATCGTGCGCCGGCCCCGGCCGAAGCCCCCGACCGGCGCCTGAGCGGCGCCGTCAACCGCGGCGTCAGCCGCGGAGCGCCAAGGCGAACGGCAGCACGGCGGCGGCCCCGGCGCGCCGGACCTCACGCGCGGCGATCGTGAGGGTCCAGCCGCTGTCGACCCGGTCGTCCACGAGGAGCACCGGACCCGCGGGGATGTCGAGACCCACGGCCGAGAAGCGATCCCACACCCCGGCGAGCCGGAACGCGCTGTTGCCGCCCGGCTGGCCCGTGGGGCCCCCGTCGACGAGCTCGAGGGAACCGAGGAACGGCAGTCGGCCGATCTCGGCGATACCCCGGGCCAGCGAGTCGACCAGCTGCGGCTTCGCACGAGACGGCATCGCGACGACGGCGACCGGACGACTCTCCCAGCCCCATTCCGCGAGCACCCGCACGCACGCGGCCAGCACGTTCGGCGGCACGGGCGCGTCGGCGGCACCTGCCGCGAACAGCTCGCGCAGGACGCCGCCCCAGCCGAGATCGGTGAGCCGCGCGAGCGCACGGCCCTCGCCCGCCTGCTCGTCCACGGGAATGCGGCCCTTGACGGGCACACCCAGCCGATCGGCGCCGGTCGGCCACTGCCGCCGCGGCTCGATCGGCACGCCGACGCGGTCGAGGGCGGCGGCGGCGGCATCCGTCGCTCCGGCGGCGATCTCCGTCGGGAACCATGCGCCCGCGCAGTTGTCGCACCGCCCGCAGGGCACCGCGGTGTCGTCGTCGAGCGAGCGCTGCAGGAACTCCATGCGGCAGCCCGACGTCTCTTCGTACTCGATCATGTGCTGCTGCTCGGCGACCCGCTCGGCCGCGATGCGGCGATAACGCTCCTCGTCGTAGGTCCACGGCTCGCCGGTCGCGATCCACCCGCCGCGCACGCGGGCGACCGCACCGTCGACGTCGAGCACCTTCAGCAGCAGCTCGAGCGGCGTGCGGCGGATGTCGACCACCGCTTCCAGCGCGGGCGTCGACATCGGCCCGCCCGCCGCGGCGAGGGCCGAGAGCACGCGCTCCGCGCGGTCGCGGTCGGGCATCGACGCCGTGGCGAAGTACTGCCAGATGTCGCGGTCCTCGACTCCGGGGAGCAGCAGCACGTCGGCCGACGCGGTGGCGCGCCCTGCGCGACCGACCTGCTGGTAGTACGACACCGGCGACGACGGCGCGCCCAGGTGCACCACGAAGCCGAGATCGGGCTTGTCGAACCCCATGCCGAGCGCGCTGGTCGCCACGAGCGCCTTGACGCGGTTGTCTTTCAGGAGCGCCTCGGACTCTTCGCGCTCGTCGGTGTCGGTCTGCCCCGTATAGGCCCGCACGTCGTAGCCGCGGTCGCGCAGCAGGCGCGCCGTGTCGTTGGCCGCCGCGACCGTCAGCGTGTAGATGATGCCCGAGCCAGGCAGGTCGCCGAGGTGGCTGATGAGCCAGGCGAGCCTGCTCGGAGAATTGGGCAGACGCAGCACCCCGAGCCGCAGCGAGGCTCGCGCGAGCGGACCGCGGATCGTCAGGACTTCGGATGCCGCGGCATCCGTCCCCCGACCTTCGGCGCTGCCGGCATCGAGCTGCTCGGCGACGTCCGACACGACACGGCTGTTCGCCGTCGCCGTCGTCGCGAGCACCGGCACGCCGGCGGGCATGCGCGCGATGAGGTCGCGCAGGCGCCGGTAGTCGGGGCGGAAGTCGTGACCCCAGTCGCTGATGCAGTGCGCCTCGTCGACCACGAGCAGTCCGATGCGCGCGACGAGCTGCGGCAGCTGCTCGTCGCGGAACGCCGGGTTGTTGAGCCGCTCGGGCGAGACGAGCAGCACATCCACCTCGTCGCGATCGAGCTGGGCGAGCACGTCGCTCCACTCGTGGGCGTTGGTGGAGTCGATCTTCACCGCGCGCACCCCTGCCCGGGCGGCCGCCGCGATCTGGTCGCGCATGAGCGCGAGCAGCGGCGAGACGAGCACCGTCGGCCCGGCGCCGCGGCGGCGCAGCAGCAGCGTCGCGACGAAGTAGACCGCCGACTTGCCCCACCCGGTGCGCTGCACCACGAGTGCCCGCCGGCGGTCGTCGACGAGGGCCTCGATCGCCTCGTACTGCCCGTCGTGGAAGTCGGCGTCGTCGCGCCCGACGAGCGCGCGCAGCACCTCGAGGGCCTCGGTGCGGGTCGTGGTGGTGGCTGTCACGGTCTCCACCCTGCCCGATGTCGCCGACAGTGCGGGGGCTCCGCCGCGAACTGGGGATGCGACACGTCGTCGCCCGGCTGGGGGGGAGGCACGGCGGGAAGCGGGCTTTCGACAGGTGCCCGCCCACCTCGGAGGGGCCCGCGGGCGCCCGCGCCGCGTGTTAGCGTGAGCCGCGACGGGAGGAGGCGGCAGGTGCTCGAAACGCTCGTCCTCGCGCTGCGTCTGCTCGCGGAGGTCTTCGGCAGCGTGCTGCGCCCCCTCGCGGAGCTGGTCGCTTCGGTGACGACTCCCGACGCCGGCGCACTGACGGTGGCCGCCGCGACCACCGCCGCAGCCGCCCTCGCCGCGCTGGCGCTGCTCGCGGTCGCGGTGGCGCTCTTCGCCGCCCCGGCGTTCGCCATCGCCGCTGCGCCGCATCCGCGCCGGGCGATCGCCGACGCCACCCGTCTGACCGAGTCCCACCCCGACGCGCCCGGGCACTCGCGCCCCCGAGCGCCGGGTTCCGTGGCACCGGCCACGTAGTCGCCGACGCGCCCTCCCGAGGGCCGACGTCGATGCCGTCGTGGCCGCATGCCACGACCCGCACTCGACGATCGGACTCACACCCTTGGACCTCTACGCCTTCCCGCCCATCGCCGCGATCCTCGACGCGGCCTATGCCCTCCTGATGTGGCTCGCCACGCTGCTCGAACCGCTCGCCGGGTCGGCGGCGGCTGCGGCATCCGTCATTCTGCTCACGCTTCTCGTGCGAGCGGTGCTCGTTCCTGCCGGCATCGCACAGGCGAAGGCCGAGCAGACCCGCAGCCGTCTCGCCCCGCGACTGCGAGAGCTGCAACGGCGCCACAAGCGCGACCCGGAACGGCTGCAACGCGAGACGATGAAGCTCTACGCGGACGAGAACACGTCGCCGCTGGCGGGCTGCCTGCCGATGCTCGCGCAGGCGCCGGTCGTCGCGGTCGTGTACGCGCTGTTCCTCCATCCCACGATCGCCGGCCACGCCAACGCCCTGCTGGCCGAGGAGCTCTTCGGCGTGCCGCTCGGCGCGAGTCTTCTGGGCACGGTGGCCACCGGCGCCACCACGGCGACGGTCTTCGGCGTGTTCGCGGGCGTCGTCGCGGTCATCGTGGTGGTCGCCGAGATCACGCGACGCGCCTTCCGCCCGCCGGTCGACGACTCACCCGTCCCCTCGCCGCTCGCAGCCGCGGGCATGGTGCGGCTGGCCGGCGCACTGCAGTTCACGACCGCGGTGTTCGCGCTGTTCGTGCCGCTGGCTGCGGCGCTGTACCTCGCGGTCACCGTCTCGTGGACGCTGGTGCAGCGCGTGGTGCTGCGCCGCGTCTACCCCTTGGCGGCGACGTGAGCGGTGGCCTCCCCTGCCACGGGGGGATGATGGACGGATGCGTTCCCTTGCCTCGCTGACCGACGACGGCGCGAGCTTCGTCTCGGACTATCACCTCGCGACCCTGTCGACGATCGGCAGGGACGGGGCGATCCACGTCGTGGCGGTCGGCTGCACGATCTCGGACGGCGTCGTGCGCATCATCACGTCGGACGGAACGCAGAAGGTGCGCAACGTCGAGCGCGATCCGCGGGCCACGGTGGCACAGGTCGCCGGACCCCGCTGGCTCAGCATCGCGGGCCATGCGACCATCGAGCGCGACCCCGGTGCGGTCGCGTACGCGGTGGCGCTGTATGCCGAGCGGTACCGTCAGCCGCGAGTGAATCCGCGGCGCGTGGTGATCCGCCTCGACCCGGTCACCGTGATGGGCTCGGCCGGCCTGTTCGCATAGACCCAGAGCAGGATGCCGCCCGCACCTGCTACGACGGCGGTGCCGGCAGGCTCGCCACGGCGTGCGACGTCGGCTCTTCCGGCGGCGTGTGAATAATTTCCGCTTGGAGGTTTTTCGACCTGCGCTCGGTATCATCGGCATATGACCGCGACACCCGACGAGATCCCCCGCAGCAGGGGACGCTATGCGAAGGGGATCGCGCGGCGCCAGGAGATCCTCGACAAGGCGATCGAGGTGTTCGCACGGCGCGGCTCGCAGAAGACGAGTCTGCGCGCGATCGCCGAGGAGGTCGGGGTGACGCATGCCGCGCTCACGCACTACTTCGGCTCGCTCGAAGAACTGCTCGTTGCGGTCTATCGCGAGTCCGAGCGCAAGGCCGGCACCACGAAGGCGGCTTCGCCGCCGGACTCCAGCCCCGCTATGGCCATGCGGGTGTCGGCCGAGGAGAATCGTTCGATCCCCGGCCTCGTGCAGCTCTACTCGACGCTCGTCGCCATGGCGCTCGAAGACAACCATCCCGCCGCGCAGGCGTTCGCCAGCGATCGCTTCACCCGGCTCCGGCACGACATGGCGGAGCAGGTGCGCGGGCTGCAGGCATCCGGTCATGTCCGTCCCGATCTCGACCCGACGCTCGTCGCCGCTCTCGTGATCGCCGCCTCCGACGGCCTGCAGACGCAGTGGCTGCTCGACGCGACGGTCGACCACGAGGCTGCGCTGGAGATGCTGGACCGCCTGCTCCGCGGCGGCGCTCCCCGCTGACGCAGTCCGCGGCCGCCGACACCGCGAGACCGCGGGGCCGTCGGCACGGTGGCCGACGGACCCGCGGTCTCGGTGAAGCGATGCTCAGAGCGTCGCGGCGAAGGGATCGAAGCCCTCGGGCAGCAGCGGCACCGGTGCGACGGTGCTCTCGACGACGACGGTCGCGCCGGTCGCGGCGGACTCCTGGGCGGAGAGCAGGATGTCGAGCACGTGGAAACCGAGTTCGCCGGAGGCCACGTGCGGTCGCCCCTCGGCGATCGCACGCACCATGTCGAGCGCGCCGAGACCACGCCCGACCACGACATCCTCGTGCGCGATCTCGATCCACTCCTGCTCGAACGACATGCCGTCACGGATCACACCCAACGGCTTGACGTACGCGATGCGACCCGTGAACTGGTTCGGGTCGGGGATCACGATGGTGCCCTCGGTGCCGTGGATCTCGACGACGCCATGACGCTCGAGCGCGGAATCGAAGCTCAGCAGGCTCTGCGCCTGCGCACCCTGCTCGAACGCGGTGATGATCTGGATCGTCGACGGCACCTCGACGACGAACGTGGTCCCCGCGTTCGGGCCGGTGTGGATCTGACGCTCTTCGCGTGCCTTCGTACCGACGGCCGCGACCCGGTCGACGGGGCCGAGCAGGCTCACGAGCGCCGAGAAGTAGTACGGCCCCATGTCGAGAAGCGGTCCCGCACCGTCGGCGAACAGGAAGGCCGGACTCGGGTGCCAGAGGTCCGGTCCCTGCGTCTGGAAGGTCGTCAACGCGAACAGCGGACGGCCGATGAGTCCGTCCTCGATCGCCCGCCGTGCGGCCTGGAAGCCGGGGCCGAGCAGCGTGTCTGGGGCGGAGCCGACCCGCAGGCCGGCGTCCTCCGCCTCGCGCAGCAGCAGGGCGGCGCCGTCGCGGTCGAGGCCCAGCGGCTTCTCGGTCCACACGTGCTTGCCGGCGGCGATGGCCGCGCGCGAGACCTCGACGTGCACTGCGGGGATCGTGAGGTTCACGACGAGATCGACGCCCGGGTGGGCGAGGACGTCTTCGGCCGACCCGAACGCGGGGACGCCGTACTTCTCGGCCTGCGCCTGCGCGCGGTCGAGCAGCAGGTCGCCGACGATGAGCACCTCCACGTCCGGGAAGGACGACAGGTTCGCGAGATAGGTGTCGCTGATGACACCCACGCCGATGATGCCGACGCCGACCGCGCTCATCGGGCGAACCCGCCCTCGATGAGGAAGGCGTAGCTCGCCGCGATGTCGGCGAAGACGTCTTCGCCGGGGTTGTTGTCGTACTCGATGACGGCGTACTTGAGGGCGGATGCCGCACGCAGCGCGTCCGCGAGGGGCACGTCTCCGCCGCCGGCCTGGCGCTGGTCGAGGGCGTCTGAGCCGAACTCGCCGGCACCCGGGGCGAACGGGTTGCTCGCTGGGGCGATGCCGTCCTTCACGTGCACCGCGACGAGGCGGTTCCCGAGCCGCGACACGAGGGCCGGGACATCCTGACCGCCGACGAGCGCCCAGTACAGGTCGAGCTCGAGCACGACGCGCTCGTCGGTGAGGGAGACGAAGCGTTCGTAAGCGGTCTGACCGTCGAAGTCCGCCACGAACTCCTGCGCGTGGTTGTGGTAGCCGACCTCGAGGCCGAACTCGGCCGCCTTGTCGACGAGCACGTTCAGGCGGTCGGCGATGTCGGTGACGCCCTCCAGCGTGAACCAGCGCTCCGGCGTGACGAACGGGTCGATGACGGTCTTCAGACCGACCTTCGCGGCCGCCTCGAAGACCACCTCGGGGGCGGGCGTGGGGATCGATCCGTCGGGAGTCCAGAGCTCATCCGACAGCAGCGGTGCGTGGCCGGTGGGCGAGACGAGCCCCGACGCGTCCAGCGCGGCGCGGATCTCGTCGGGGCGACGCACGAAGTCGAACGCCTCGACGTTGCGCAGTCCGATCGCGGCGAGCTTGTCGAGCGATCCCTTCATGTCTGCGGTGAACTCCGCAGCGAGTGTGTAGAGCTGAACCGAGGTTTCTGGCAGGGCCACGTCGACCTTCCTTTCGTACGCAGAGCGGGGCATCCGATGTCGCCCGCAGTCAGAGTAGCAGAAACCTCCACCTGGAAGTTATGCGCTTCGACGACTGAACACGACGAATCCGGATGCCGCGGTCATCGGCATCCGGATTCCACGCGGTCAGCGCCACTCACCGTGATCCCCGGCTGTCAACCCTCCCGGCGTGAGGCGTCGCTCCCCGGCGAGTCCGTGAGGTCCTTCGTCTCGGTCTTCAGGATGCGCACCGACTGGCCGACGCCCTTGGCGAGCGCCGGAAGCCGCGCAGCCCCGAAGATCAGCAGGATGACGACGAGCAGCAGGATCAGGTGCATTCCGCTGATGTTCGCGAGCATGCTCACTCCCCCATCAGATGTGGTCGCCGACGAGGGCGAGGTTCTGGATCGCGGCCAGGCCGTACTGGGCGCTGGCATTCGTGCTGAACGGTGCCTCATCCACCGGATTGAGCACTGCGGGTCCGTCGACGCGCGTCGCCGTGAACGCCAGGCTCTCGGGGTAGCCGGCGTGCCCGGTGCGGAACTCGCGCCACGCGCGCTGGGCCAGGGTGACGTCGCCGAGCTGGTGCGCCGCGTACGCCGTCGCCCGCGAGTACGCCTGGCGCAGGTTCTGACTCCCCCACGAGACACCGGTGGCCTCCCGCTGTTCCGCGGACGTGCCGTTGTAGAGGCGGCAGTAGGTCACCCACTGCTCGGTCACCTCCGGGTCGTCGATGAGCTCGATCAGCTCGGTCATGAGCTCGATCAGACCGAAGACCGAGCCGAGCGAGCCCACCGAGACGCTCTGCTCGCTCGGTCCGCTGAAGGTGCCGTCCGCCAGGTTGTACCGGATGCTGCCACCCTGTGCCCATCCGTTCGGAAGGGCCGCGATCGTCTTCGCCCCGTTGATCAGCTTCGTCTGTGCGACGGGGTCGCCGTTGCGCTCCCATTCCGCGAGCCACGCCAGCGCGAGAGCACCCCAGTCGGTAGTGGTGCCCACCGCGAGGGCGTCGGGCTGCGGGTTGTACACGTCCGTGCGGATCTTCCGGATCGGGTCGAGCACCATGAAGGTCTTGTCGGCGTCGACGAGGTCGCGCATCAGGTCGCCGACGCGCTCGTCGGCGGTGAGGAAGTAGTAGAAGCGGCGATATCCGGCGTTGCTGATGCGCTGCTGCTTCGCACTGTCGCCCCAGTGCATGATTCCGTGCCGGGTGCCCAGGTCGCGGTAATTGCCCAGGTGGTAGACGTCGACTTCGCCGGTGTGCCGCGTCATCGCCTCGGCGAAGCGGAAGGCCGTGGCATCCCCCGTCCGCAGATAGTGGTACCAGAGCCACATGTCGGTGCTGAGCTCGGAGTTGTCCCACGCGTAGCCGCCGATGTCGTAGCGCCAGACGTGACGGTCGCGGTCGTATTCGTGGATGACGTCGCCGTAGTCCCAGAAGCCGTACCAGGAGCGCTGGTCGACCTGCTGAACGTAGTGCTGGTGCATGAAGGCGAGCTTGTCCTCGATGGCGACCTTCGCGAGATTCGACCGGTCCACCGGCGCCCACGAACCGAACACGCCCGCGGAGTGGTTGTGTTCGGGAGAGCTCACCAGCAGCGGCGGCGTCGAGTTGGCGTCGGCGAGCGCACTGAAGTCCGCAGCCGTCGGGGTGGCGCCCAGGGCCCAGAAGCTCAGCTCGGTGGTGCGGGCTGTGCCGTACGGCGACCCGAAGCCCGGCTCGTAGTCCTCGTAGGTGATCTCGAGGGCGTCGAGCTGCTCGGGGAAGGTGTCCTGCCCCAGGCCGTCGTGGTAGAACCGCAGGTCCATCGCGTCGGCCTTCGGCGACCACATCCACGTCGTTGCGGTCGCGACGTCGGTGCCCGCGCCCGAGATCTCGAGCTCGGTGGGGTGCAGCTGCCAGAAGTTGCGCATGCCGAACGCCAGGCCACCGGCGGGACTGCCCACGTACGCGAGACCGCGTGCCCGCTTGCCGGAGTCGACGCGGATCCAGGAGTGCCCCGACGAGGTGCGCTTGCGGATCTCGAAGCCCTGCGCCGTCAGCTGACTGAGGCTGTAGTCGCCCCACGCGGGGATCCACTGGAGCCGGCTCGTCACGCGCTGGTCCCACGTCGCCGGATCCGGCGTCCACGTGCCGGCGATCTGCGCGTTGCGCGCCGCTGCGCCCGGATCGCGCCGGAGGCCGGTGATGCCCCGGACCGCTTCGCCGAGGACGCCGGCGCCTTCGCCCGCGAACCGGATGTGCCGGTCGTGCAGCTGTGTCGACAGCGGCACCGAGAAGCGGAAGCCGAGGCCGGTGATGAAGTCGGCGTTCTCGTCGCCGTCGAAGACGAAGGTGTGCACGACGCGGACGCCATCCGACCCGGCGTACAGGTAGAAGCGGACGTCGAACGGCAGCCAGCTGCGGTTTCCCTTCCGATGGCTGCCGGTGACCCTCACCACCGCACGGACCGGGCCCGCCTGCTCGACCTTCACCTCCGACACCTCGCTCTTGAACCATTCGCGGGCGACCTTCTCGGCGCCGTCGGTGTCGGGGCCGTCCTGTCGCGAGGCCACCAGGCGGCCGTCCTGCGCGATGACCGCGTCGCCGCGCCGGATGGCCGCGATGAGGTTCGGCCCCTGCTTCGGGAACTCGACGCGGACGACGCCGGTGTCGACGATCACCCGGCCCGGGTTGTCGTCGATCGTGATGGCGGATGCCGGTACCGCGGGCGTGCCCGGTTGCAGCGTGTAGCCGGCGGCCCGGCCGGAGGCACCGCTGACGGCGTGAGCCGTCCACTTCACGGACCCGTCGGGCCACCACCCCGTCGGCCAGCTCTGGACCGGCACGGACTCGCCGGTCTCGGAGACCAGCGCGAAGGCCTGATCCGGGCTGAGCGCGCCGCGCGGCCACGGCACGCCCCATGTCGAGCCGGCCACGAGCTGGGCGGGGGTTCCGCCTTCCAGCCAGCGGAGCGGGATCGGGCCGTGCCCGGTCAGGGCCTGAGCGACGGGCTGCCCGAAGGCGCCGCGCACGACGGGCGCTCCGTGGGCGGCGGCGGGGGATGCCGACGTGAACGCCGCCGCGACCCCGGCGGCGACCGTCGACTGCAGCAGTGTTCGACGACTGATGTCCATGGCGATGACTCCTCGATGAATCTGCGGAGCCGTCGCTGGCCCCGACCGACACCGAAACTAGGCGCGCCCGTCGGCCGCGCTGATCAATCGGACAAAATCGGTCATCCCAGCGCGGCGAGCGTCCGTGCGGCCACTTCTCGCCCGCGGGCGAAGGCGGCATCCGCGTCGCCGAGGGCGGCGATGACGCCTTCCTCCCCGATCACGACCGGAAGCCCGCCGTGGGCACGGTAGAGGGTGAGCTCCTGCCGGACGCAGTGGGCGATGGCCCTGCCGGGGGGCGCCACGACGAAGATCACGCGCGGCCGCTGTCCACGCAGCATCCTCACCAGGTCCGCACCCCGCTCGGCGTCGAGGCGGGAAGCGGTCACCGAGACGGCGTAGCCCTCGACGTCCGCCTGCGCGTAGACACCCGCCGCGATCTGCATCGCGACGGGATCCCGCAGCGAGTCGACCACGACCATCGCGGCGTTGGACGGGCGACCCGCCGTGGCCTGTGCGCGGAGGTCTACGACGTACCCGAGTCTCGCAGCCGCTTCGCGCACGCGCGACTCGTTCTCAGGCAGGACGCGCCGCGCAGAGCCGTTGAGCACCCGCGAGGCGGTCGACTGCGACACACCGGCTGCGCGCGCGACGTCCTCGAGCGTCACTTCGGCCGCCGCCGGCGACGGCCGATCGTCAGTGGGAACGGGCGACGACCGCACGGGCAGCGAGGACGAGCATTCCGGGCACGAGGACGACGAGCGGCGCGAACATCCAGACGACGACCCCCGTGAGGGCGAGAGCGAGCAGCAGCAGCAGCGAGCCCGTGAGGTCGCGCGCCGATTCGCCGGCAGCATCGCGGATGAGCGCGCTCCAGGACGAAGACGGCATCCAGCGCGCCGTCGCCCGCAGGAGGACGACCGCAGCCGCTGCACCGAGCAGGCCGGACGCCCAGCGGAACGCCTCGCCTCCCGGCATCGCGGAGATCAGCGGACTGGTGAGCGTCACCGAGATCGCCGCGAATCCGGCGGCCGCGATGAGACCCCACAGCCAGCCGCGCCGGAGCGCCCGGAGGAAGTCGCGTCCGAGCTCGGCCAGCGAGTCCGTCTCGCCCTCGACGTGGCGCCGGAAATGCGCCGCACCGGCGGCCAGGGCGGGGAGCGCCGTGACGGCGGGAATCGCGAGCACGGCGACCGCGAGGCTGACGACGATCGTCTCGGAGAAGAGGGCGAGGCCCCGGCTCGACATCACCCCGGCGATGCGCCGCACCCCGGTGGGCGCCGTCCGTCTGCCGGCGGCGGGCGGGACGGTCCTGGTGGAGGTCATGGGATCAGCCCTTCAGCCCCTGTGTGGCGACACCGTCGACGAGGTACCGCTGGAAGATGAGGAAGAAGAGGAAGACCGGGATCAGGGCCAGCACCGCCATCGCCATCTGCCCGCCGTAGTCGGCCGACGAGCTCTGATCGACGAACAGCCGCAGCGCGATCGGAAGCGTGTAGAGATCCGGGTCCTTCAGATACAGCAGGGGACCGAAGAAGTCGTTCCACGTCCAGATGAACGTGAAGATCGCGCTCGTCACCAGCGCGGGCTTCAGCAGCGGCAGCATGATCGACCAGAAGGTGCGGTAGTGGCCGGCACCGTCGATGCGGGCCGCCTCGTCGAGCTCGCGCGGAAGGCCCCTCATGAACTGCACCATGAGGAAGACGAAGAACGCCTCCGTCGCGAGGAACTTTCCGAGCAGGAGCGGCGTGAACGTGTTCACCATGCCGAACGCGTTGAACATGATGTACTGCGGGATGATCACGACGTGGAACGGCAGGAGCAGCGTCCCGATCATCAGGCCGAAGTACGCGGCGCGACCCGGGAAGTCGATCCGCGCGAAGGCGTACGCGGCGAGCGCGGACGACAGGACGACCCCGACCACCGACAGCACGGCGAGGATCGTGGAGTTCTGGAAGAAGGTCCAGAACGAGACGCCGCCGATCCCGCTGAGAGCCGTCTCGTAGTTCGCCGTCGTGAGCTCGCGCGGCAGAAGCTGGGCGTTGCCGACGATCTGCGACGACGGCTTGAAGGTCGACAGCAGCATCCACGCCACGGGGTACAGGATGACGACGAGGATCGCCAGCACGACGACGTGGAAGACCAGCTCCTTGAGCGTCCAGCGGCGCCGGTCACGGGAGCGGCGTCGGCCGCGATCGGTGGTCACGAGCAGCTGCGTCGCACTCATCGTCCTTCATCTCCTGCGTAGTGGACCCAGAGTTTGGAGCTGCGGAAGAAGATCACCGTGATGAAGGCGATCACGAGCACCAGGATCCAGGCCATGGCCGATGCGTAACCCATCTGGAAGTCGCGGAACCCGCGGAAGTACAGATACAGCGTGTAGAAGAGCGTCGAGCGTGCGGGCCCGCCTGTCCCGCCCGAGATGATGAATGCGGAGGCGAACACCTGGAAGGCGTTGATCGTCTCGAGCAGCAGATTGAAGAAGATGACCGGCGACAGCATCGGGATCGTGATCGCGCGGAACTTCCGGATCGGTCCGGCCCCGTCGACGGATGCCGCTTCATACAGCTCGTGGGGCACCTGCTTGAGACCGGCGAGGAAGATCACCATGGGCGCGCCGAACTGCCACACGGCGAGCAGGATGAGCATCGGCATGGTCTTGTCCGGATCGCCGACCCAGCCGCCGGCCGGGAAGCCGAAGAACTGCTGGATGCTGTCGACCGGTCCATCATCGATGAACATGGCCTTCCAGACGACGGCGATCGACACGGATGCCCCGACCAGCGAGGGCAGGTAGAACGCCGACCGATAGAACCCGCTGCCGCGGAACGCCGCGTTCAGGATGAGCGCGACACCGAGCGCCGCCGCGAGCTTGAGGGGCGTACCGACGAGCACGTAGACAGCCGTGACCTTCCAGGCCTGCAGGTAGTCGGGGTCGCTCCACAGCCGCACGAAGTTGTCGAAGCCGACCCACTGGGGCGGGCTGAACAGGTTGTAGTCGGTGAAGGCGAGGTACAGCGATGCCACCATCGGCCCTGCCGTCAGGACGAGGAAGCCGATGAGCCAGGGCGCCAGGAAGACGTACCCAGCGCGGATGTCCTCCCACCGCCGTCGGTGCCGGCGTGGCGCCGGAGGGGGTGTCAGCTGTTCCGGCGGTGCCGGTGGAGCGAGTGTGTCGACGGTCATGGCGTTGCCTCTCCCGGATGGCGCGGGCGGCGTGCATCCGTGCACGCCGCCCGCGTCGCGGTCACTTCAGTGCGTTCTCAGCCTCGGCGAACCAGCGCTCGGCGGCCTCGGCGGGCGTGGCCGCCCCATAGGCGACGTCCTGGCTGATCGCCACGAACGTCTGCTCGAGCGTGCCCAGCCCCTGAACGGCGGGCGGTGCCTGACCGTCGAGCTTGTCGGCCACCGACTCCTGGTACGCGAGGATCTGCTCGTCCAGCCCGCTGGCCTCGATGCCCTCGGCCGCGGTCGCGGAGGCCGGCACGCCCCGCGACATTCCGAAGATCGCGCCGACCTCCGGATCGTTCACCAGGAAGTCGATGAACGCGGCCGCCTGTGCCGGGTGCTCGCTGTTGGTGCCGATCGACAGCATGAGCCCGGGCTTGAGGAACATGCCGGTGTTGTCTTCGTCGTCGTACGGCGGCATCGCGAGCGAGAGCTCCGGCGCCGCCGGGCCCTCGCTGAAGCGGGGGAGGAAGTTCGCCCAGCTGATGTCGCTCGCGATCTCGGCCGCGCCGAGCGCGTCGACGCCCTCGAACTGGGCCTGCCGCTCCGCCGGCATCGCACCGCCCGACTCGTGGATCGTGGCGCTGCGCGACCACCAATCGACCAGATCCTCCTGCTCGAAGCCGAGCTCACCGTCGTCGATGAACGACAGCCCCTGCTGTCCGAGCCAGATCTGGAACAGCCAGAAGTACTGGGTGTAGTCCAGCGACCCGTACACCACCGGATCGCCGGAGGCGCCGGCGGCCGACACCTCCGCCAGGAAGTCGTCGTACTCGTCCCACGTCAGCTGGCCCTCGGGCACCTCGACGCCCAGCTCCTCGAGCAGCGGGCCGTTGAAGAGCGTCGCGAGCGTGCTGCTCGAGGATGCGAGGCCGAAGATCTGGTCGTCGACGGCGCCCGCCTCGACGAGCGACGTCTCGATGCCGTCGGTCGCGATGGTGTCGCCGAGGTACTCGTCGAGGGGCAGCACATGGCCGAATCCGCCGTACTCGGCGAGGTAGGCGAGGTCCATCTGGAACACGTCGGGAAGGGTGCGGCTCGCAGCCTCGGTGTTGCGCGCCGTCCAGTAGTCGCCGAAGCCGGCGAAGCTGGTCTGGATGGTGATGTTGGGGTTCTGCTCCTCGAAGAGGTCGATCGCCGCCTCGTACCGCTCTGCGCGGCTGGCATCGCCCCACCATGCGAAGTTGAGGGTGACCTCCTCGTCCGGGTCTGCCGTAGCCGCCGGCTCGGCGCCTCCGCCGGAACAGCCGGTGAGCACAGCGAGGCTGCCGACCGCGAGGAGAGCCCCCGCGGTGAGTGCGCCTCGCCGTGCCGTGGACCTGGCGGCACTGGTGATTGCTCGGGTTGTCATCGGAGCCTCCTTGCTCGTTGCCTCTCGTCGCCCACCCGGCGGAAGAGCACCGGGGGCTGTGCAGAGACAATGTAGGTCGGCGTGGCGACCGGTCGTGACCAAGCGGACAAAACCGATCAGGCACTCGCTCCACATGACTCGCGGACGGTCAGGCGCGGCAGCATCGTGATGTGCCGGGCCGCGCTGGCGCTCCTGTCGGGTGCCGCGATCCGCTCGGTCAGGATCCGCATCGCCTCGTGGCCGAGATCGCGCCCGGGCGGCGTGACGCTGGTCAGCGGAACCATCGCGAGTCCCGCGGTGTCGTCGTCGAAGGCCACGACCGCGAGGTCGTCGGGCACCCGGATGCCGCGATCCATCGCCAGCTCCACCAGCCGAGCGGCATGCACGTCGGTGTGCACGAGCGCGGCCGTCGTCCCCGCCGTGCGACAGGCCTCGAGGAACGCCACGAGTGCGGCGTCGAGCGGATCGCCGTCGCCTTCGCCCTTGGGCAGGGCCACCGACGGCGCCTCGTCGAGTCCCAGCCGCGTCACCGCGGCGAGATATCCGTCGCGCACCAGCGGGGCCGTGGGGGTGCGGTCGAAGAGTGCCAGTCCCACCGCCGCATGACCCAGCCGCGCGAGATGCTCCACCGCGAGCTCGGCGCCGCGCTCGTGGTCGGTGCGAGCACTGTCGTAGACGGCGAGGGAGGTGGATTCCAGCCGCCGTTCCAGGAACACGACCGGCACGGGGATGGTGCTCACCCACTCCGCCAGCTCTGCCTCGGTGCGGTTGCGCATCGTCGGCGCGAAGACGATTCCGGCCACGCCGATCTCGATCAGGCGTTCGACCTGCCGCTGCTCGAGATCCTCCCGGTACTGCGAGGTCGCGAGCACCACGCGCGTCCGGACGCCGTGGGATGCGGCATCCATTCCCCGCACGATCTGGGGATAGTGGCTGACGGAACCCGGGACCACCACGCCGACGTTCGTGCGCGCGGCCTGCGGGATCGCGGGAGCGCCGACGGCGATCGCACCGCCGTGGACCCGGGCGAGCTTGCCCGACTTCTCGAGCTCCACGATGTCGCGGCGCACCGTGACCTGCGAGACGCCGAGCTCTGCGGCGACGTCGGCGGCGCTCACGCTGCCGTGCAGTGCCACCTGCCGCAGCAGATGCTCGTGGCGCGTCCTCGGCAGCGAGTTGTGTCCTGTCATGGTGCGAAGTCCGTTCGTCGCAGTCTGTTTCGATTGGCCGATCCTGATCGGAATTGTCCGAAAGAGCCGATGGCTACAGGATCGTAATGCACGATCGACGCGTGACGATGACGTACGGGGAACCCGAAGTGGCGACGACGACAGGACGAGGCCGCTGGCAGGCTCTCGCGGACCGACTGCTCGAGAGCGTCGCCCCGTACGCGTCCCCGAGCGGCTCGCTCATCGTGCTGCCGGGCCCGGCCAGCGCCTCCGGGCGATGGAGCGACGGACTCGAGGGGTTCGCTCGCACCGGCCTGCTCGCCGCTTTCCGCACGCGCGGCGCGGACGGCGACGACCCGGCGCACCTGATCGAGCGCTACGCACGCGGCCTCGCGGCCGGAACCGACCCCTCGCACGCGGAGCGCTGGCCCTCGATCGCGGAGCGGCGACAGGCGGTGCCCGAGGCGGCATCCGTGGCGATCCTGCTGTCGGAGACCCGGCCGTGGCTCTGGGAGCAGCTGGACCCGGCGGTGCAGGAGCGCACGGTGGACTGGCTCGCCGGAGTGGTCGGGACCAGCGGCTACACGAACAACTGGACGTGGTTCCAGACGGTGATCGAGACCTTCCTGCAGTCGGTCGGGGGCCCGTGGCGCCAGGACGACCTGGATCGCAGCACCGAGATCCAGGAGAGCCTCTATCGCGGCGACGGCTGGTACTCGGACGGCGCCGGACCGGACGGCTCGCAGCAGAACTTCGACCACTACGCGGGCTGGGCGTGGCACGTGTACCCGCTCTTCCAGGCGCGCATCCTCGGTGCGGACCTCCCGCAGATCCACCGCGAGCGCCTGCGCGCGTTCCTCGACCAGGCCCGGGATCTCGTGGGGGGCACCGGCGCTCCCCTCTTCCAGGGCCGCTCACTCACCTATCGCTTCGCCACACTCGCCCCGTTCTGGGCGGGGGCGATCGCCGGCGAGACGCCGCTGCCGACGGGAGGCACTCGAGTGCTCGCCGATGCGGTCCTCGACCACTTCGTGGAGGGCGGAGCGATCGACGAGCGCGGGCTGCTCTCGATCGGCTGGCACCGGGAGTTCCGCGCGCTGCGCCAGGCGTACACGGGTTCGTCGTCGACCTACTGGGCGAGCAAGGGGATGATGGGCCTCCTACTGCCCGAACAGCACCCCGAGTGGTCTGGTGCGCCGGAGCGGTCTGGTGCGCCGGAGCGGTCTGGTGCGCCGGACGCCCCCGAACCGACCGAGTCGGTGAGCGTGCGCTTCTTCTCGGCGCCGGGCTGGCTGGTGGTGCGCTCCCAGGCCGACGGGATCTCGCGCGTGCTCAATCACGGCTCCGACGGGTTCCGCGGCCCCGCGGGCGGGGTGCGCGCCGACAACCCCTTCTACCACCGGCTGGGGTACTCGACGGCGACCTCCCCCGATCTGTCGCTGGGCGGCGTCGCCGAGCCTCTCGAATCGCACGTCGCACTGCTCGATGCCGCCGGAGCGCCCTCCCACCGCGACCGCATCGAGCGGGTGCACCTCGGCGACCGCGTCGCGGTCTCCCGCTCGCGGGTGCACTGGCTGGACACCCCCGCCACGGCAGGCGCCGCCGCCGACGTCGCGGGGTGGGCCGCGCTTCGACGTGGGCCGCGCGTCACCGTGGCGTCGGTCGTGCACGGAGTCCGGGAGCTCAGGCTGGCATGGTGGAACGCTGTGGCGCCCGCCCCGCAGCCGTCGGCGATCGACGACCTCGACGCGGCGTGGCCCGAAGCCGAGGGACCCTGGTCCTTCCGCATCGGCGGCTGGGCGCTGCCCGTGCACGACGAGCGATGGAGCGCGACGGCGGCTTCCACGGCGACCCGCGACGACGGCGTGACGTCGGCCGTCATCGGAGTACGCGGCTTGGACCGGCACGGCATCGCCCACCGGACCGGCGGCGACCCGTTCGCCGAGGGCTCCGTCACGCCGTGGGCCCGTGGCACCGTGCCCGCCGCCGAAGGCGCCGTCGTCGCAGCACTCGTGGCGCTCGGCGCGGAGAGCACCCTCGAACTGAACGCGCTGCCATTGATCGAGATCGCGGAGGACCGCATCACGGTGCGCTGGAGTGACGGTGACGTCGATGTCGTGCCGACCGGCGGGGTGCGTGCGTGAACCCGGAGTCGCGCCCGCAGGCGCTGCTCGCGATGGAGTCGCCGCAGCTCGCGGCAGATCTCTTCGGCACCCGCGCGCGCCGCGACCTCGACCGCGTCGTCGCCGTGCACGAGTCGGTGCTGACTCCCGACCTGCCCTCCGTACCGGCGTCGACCGCCCAGACCGAGATCCTCATCACCGGCTGGGGCGCCCCGCGACTCGACGAGGCGGTGCTCGCGAACTGGCCACGGCTGCGTGCCGTGGTGCACGCCGCGGGGTCGGTGAAGCGACTGGTCACCGCGGCGGTCTGGGAACGCGGCATCCGCGTGTCCAGCGCCGCCGGCGCGAACGCCGTCCCCGTCGCGGAGTACACGCTCGCGACCATCCTGCTGAGCGCGAGTGACGTGCTGCGCTCCGCCCATGACTTCCGGCGCACGCAGGACATGCTCGCCGCCCGTCCGCGCGGCGACGTGGGCGCGTTCGGCATCACCGTGGGGGTGGTCGGGGCGTCGAGGATCGGCAAACGAGTGCTGGAACTGCTCCAGCCCTTCGACATCGAGTGCCTGCTCGTCGATCCGTCGCTGTCCGCCGTAGACGCCGCCGAGCTCGGGGCAGAACTCGTCTCGCTGCCGGAGCTTCTCGCCCGCTCGCAGGTGGTCACGATCCACGCGCCGGCGCTGCCCGAGACGTACCGCATGATCGGCCGGGACGAGCTCGCCCTCATGACCGACGGCTCCACCCTCATCAACACGGCGCGCGGCTCGCTCGTCGACACCGAAGCGCTGGTCGACGAGCTCCGCGCCGACCGGCTTCGAGCCGTGCTCGATGTGACGGATCCCGAGCCCCTGCCTGCGGGGCATCCGCTCTTCTCCCTGCCGGGGGCGACGCTCACGCCCCACATCGCGGGGTCGATCGGCAACGAGCTGCGCCGCATCGGACACCATGTGGCGGCCGAGGTTGCGCGGTTCGTGCGGACCGGCGAGCTCGCGGACGAGGTCACGTCGCCCGATCTCGCCCGGATCGCCTGAGCGCCGCCGGCTGACGCGAGCGCGCAACGGGAGGAACGGATGCCGCGGGCCGCGGCATCCGTTCCTCCTACCGTCAGCGCAGCGCGCGGTCTCCCTTGAAGGCGGGCGACCACTGCCCGAGCGCCTTGCCCTTGGCAGTGCCGTTCACCGCGGACTCGGTCTCGGCGAAGACGAGCGTCGCGTGCGCGGCGGCATCAGCCATCTGCTCGAAGAGCACCGGGTCGATGTTGACGATGGTGTCGCACGGCTGGTGGTAGCAGGGATCGAACGCGACACCGGCAGTCCCGCCGTACAGGACCACCTGGTCCGCCGTCTTGATGTCCTCCGCACCCGAGAACAGGCCGCCCGCCGGGATGCCCGCCCCGATGAACGCGAAGTAGTCGCTGCGTCCGTCGAACGCCGTGGGCTCGGTCGCCAGGTCACGTGAGGCGAACCAGTCCTCGAACACGCTCTCCACGATGTCCGACCCGTTCGGTCCGGTCGTGCCGAATCCGTCCCCGTCGCCGTCGTAGATGAATCGACCGCCGTTGGGCGAGCCGAGCATGTCGAAGTTCAGGTTCACGGCGTGCTGCTTGATCTCGGCCTTGCTCAGCTGCGACACGTAGTAGTTGGAGCCCTGCAGCCCGTCCTCCTCGCCGCCCCAGAACGCGAACCGGATGCGGTTCTCGGTTTCGATCCCGAGCGCGTCGATCTGCAGCGCCGTCTCGAGCAGCGCCGCCGTGCCCGAGCCGTTGTCGTTGATGCCGGGGCCCTCGGGAACGGAGTCGAGGTGAGCGCCGACGATCACCGTGCGATCCGTACGTCCGGTCGGGGTGTCGGCGAGCAGGTTCCACGTGTCGATCGCCGTGGTGTTGGTCACCACGTTCATCTCGACCACGAGACCGCTCGTGCCGACGAGCTCTTCGCCGACCTCGAACGAGGTGCTGACCACCGGGACCGGCGTTGCCGTCCAGGTCGACGAGCCGAGCGTGCCGCCGAAGACGCCGAACCGGTCGTCGCCTTCCACCTCGTTGCCCTGGTTGAAGATGATGACGCCGACCGCTCCTTCGGCGACGGCGTTGGCCGCCTTGACGCTGAAGTCGCACGACCCGCGCTGGATGAGCGCGATCGACCCCTCGACGAAGTTCGCGAAGTCCGTGGTCTCGCAGCCGCTCGTGGATGCGCGGTCCCCCGCGAGATTCACGTCGACCGCCTGTACGGCCGCCTCGACGACGCCGCTGCCGGTGTAGTCCATCGGGTAGAAGTCGTCTACGAAGGCGTAGGACACTTCGCCGGGTGCGGTCTGGGTGAGTGTGGATCCCTCGTAGTCGACGAGCTCGTACGAGAACGGCTGAACGGTCGTCAGGTAGCCTGCGGCTTCCAGCGTCGACTTCACGTACTCGAGCGATGCTTCGTAGCCGCTGGTACCGGCCGCACGGTTGCCGCCGTTGGCATCCGCGATGGCCTGGAGCGCCGCCAGATGGGTCTGGAGCCCGGCCGCGGTCACGGCGTCGGTCAACGCAGTGGTGTCGGTGGCGGGTGCCGCCAGCGCCGGAGCGCCGACCGCGGCGACGGTCAGGCCGCCGATGATGACTGCGGACGCCGCGATCGTGCCACGGCGTCGGGTGCGATGGTTCACTGGTGCTCCTCAGGGGTTCGGGAGTGGTGAGGTATCGACGCCGAGTCTGGCGCCTGACCGGAACCTACAACGCCCTGTGGCACCTGGGGAAGAGGGAGCGGCGGCGCGCTCAGTTCCCGAAGAAGTCGCCGAGACCGGGGAGCTCGAAGTTCGACAGCTGGTCGCCGAGGCCCGAGACGGTCTCGCCGGCACCCGAGACGAGATCGCCGGCCGCTCCGAAGTCGACGCCGCCCGCGATGGCGTCCAGATCGACGCCGCTCGCGATCGCATCGAAGTCGATGCCGGATGTGACGGCCTGCGCCAGGATCGGCGCCGCGACGGTGCTCACGACGGCGGCGCCGGCGACGGCGCCCAGCATTCCGCCCGCGCCGACCAGGGCGGCACTGCGGCCCATTCCGCCGGCCGACCCTGCACGCGAGCCACGCCCGACGCGCGCGAGCAGTCCCGCCATCGTGCCGGGCCGCACGGCTTCGGTGCGGGCGGCGGCGCGCGCGAGGTCGGGGGCGTCCGCCGTGCGCGGCTGCTCGGCGGGCCGGAGCTCGGACCGCATGCCGGCCTGCACCTGCGCCCGCTGCTGCGGGGTGAGGCGGGCGAAGGCCTCACGGTGGATCGCCTCCACCTGGTGCGGGTCCGACGTCTGCAGGAGATACTCGTAGCGGGCGATGGCCGCACGGTCCGCGGCGGTGGGTGCGGCGCCCGCCGGCGCTGCCGGAGGCGCGGCGGCGGCACCGGGCGGCGCCCACGAGCCGGCCGCCGGCGGAGGGGTCAGCCCGACGCCCGGCGCGGCGTGGTGAGCCGACGGCTGCGCGGCGTACGGCGTCTGCCCGGCCGGCGCGTGAGAGGGGGCCGCCGGCTTGCCGTCACCGGTGACCGCGCCGGCGACATCGCGGACCATCGACCGCCAGTCGCGGCTTCCGCCGCGCGTCGAGGACGACGAGCCGGACGAGTCGAGCGCCTTGGCGGCGAGGTCGAAGATGCGGTTGAGCGAGCCCATAGGGGTTCCTTCCTGTCGGAGACGTGGCGAGACGAAGATCGCCAAGGTCTCCTCCACCCCGAAGGGCCGGCAGCCCGGGATCCGGCGCTGGATCCGTAGTGACGAGCGTGCCGCAGGCGGGAGTACTCCCCTTGTGCCACCCAGCCTAGAGCCCGGGCGCACCCCGCCCTGGCGGCTTCGGCAGGTTCATCGCGCTCTCTCAGCGGATTGATCGATTCCGGATGCCGCGGCGGTGCGGTCCGAGAGTTGCGGGTTATGGGGCCCCGGAACCCGGCGTTGTCCGGACATCGGCCCCCAACCGCTCGCCGTCGCGGGTGGGGTCCGGGAGTTGCGGGTTATGGGGCCCCGGAATCCGGCGTTGTCCGGACATCGGCCCCCAACCGCTCGCCGTCGCGGGTGCGGTCCGAGAGTTGCGGGTTATGGGGTCCCGGAATCCGGCGTTGTCCGGACATCGGCCCCCAACCGCTCGCCGTCGCGGGTGCGGTCCGGGAGTTGCGGGTCATGCGGCCCGCGGCATCCGGAATCGTCCCGGGTCAGCGGGGCCCGCGGGGATCGCTCACGTCGTAGGCGCGCAGGCGTCCGCACATGCCGAAGCCGCGCTCGCCGGTCAGCGCCGGCGCCTCGGACACCGCCGCCGAGGCGAGGTGCGCGGCGTCGCCGCGGGCGAGGGCCCTGGTGATGTCGAGGCTGTGGGCGGCCTGCGCGGCGGGGCCGCGTTCGACGATTCCGGTCCACGCGGCCGCGCGCTGCTTCACGAGGGCCGCCGCGGCGGCGTGGAAGTCGCGGAGAGGTGCGAGATCGCCCGCGTCCACGGCCGCACGGAGCCGCAGATAGCCCTCGACGGCGAGGTCGCGGCGCCGGGCCGCGGCATCCGCCCTCGCCTGGAGCGGCGCTGCCGGCAGCGTCGCCGCCGCGGCGTACCGCTCGGGATCCGCCACGATGTCGGCCGGGAACGTCATGACGGCGTCGCCCGCCTCCGGCAGCCCGGCGTTGCCCATGACCACGAGCACCTTGAGGTCGCCGTGGTTGAGGGCGCGGTGGATGGTGCCCGGCGTGAACCACACCACCGATCCCTCACCGAGCTCGGTCTCCCGCGCACCTCCGGCGTCGATCGTGTGGAGCTCGCCCCGGCCGCCGACCACGACGTAGCACTCGGTCGAGGCGAGGTGCATGTGGGGGCTGCCGCCGTGCAGCCCGTCGGGCGCGGCGTCGTCGTAGACATCGAGCAGGCTGACGGACGTCGCGCCGGGGAAGCTCGGCGGGGTGAGAGGCATGGCGTTCCTTTCGGGCCGTCAGACGGCGACCGGTTCCAGGATGCCGCGAAGAACGCCCGCGAGGGGCTCGGCGGCCTCCGCTCCCCCGTCGGCGATGCCCACCGCGTACCGGAAGCGCACCGTCTCGCCCGGTGCGACGACGACCTCTTCGCTGAAGAAGGGCGCGGGATTGAGGGCCGCGAACTCTTCCGAGCGCGCGAACCACTGCGGCGGATGATGAGGGTTCGACGCGTCGTCGAGCATCAGCACGAGCGAGGTCGCGTCGATGTCGTCGTGCCGGCCGACGAACCCCATCCACTCGTGGCGTGACCCTCGCACGTCGTCGCCCGCGCCCGATGCGCCAGGCCCGACGAGCGTGCCGTTCGTGAACGAACGTGGCCCCCGCCAGAACAGCCCGCCGTAGCCGGCGTTCTCGCGTCCCCTCGTCGTGGGCGATCCGATGGCGATCGGCGCGCCCGACACGTTCGTCAGCCGCGTGTCGAACGTGAGCGCCCACGCCTCGTCCGAGACGACCTCGGCGGTCAGCGCCCGCTGCTCGGCGAAGAGCACGCCGCCCGCCTCGGTGATCCAGCGCAGCTCGTGCGAGATGCGCGCGCGGTCGCCGGTCTCCAGGTCGATCGCGCCCTCGTGCTGCTGCACGCCGTTGTTGGGCAGCTGCACGTAGAACTGCCCGTGGACGTACGTCGGTCCACCCCAGAAGTTCTCGTCGTTCACGACCGGCAGTGACCAGGCGATGCCCTTGTGCCACACGTGGTCGTGCGGGCGGAACAGGCTGACCAGGTCGCCGCGACGCGTACGGAGGGGGTGCAGGTACGGCTTGGGCGACTCCAGCGCCGCCGTCGACGGCTGGTAGACGTACGTGAAGAGGTCGACGTCGCCGTCGCGGACGGTGACCGACGAGCCCAGCTCATGCGTGAGGCGCAACGTGCTCATACGAGGACCTCCTTCACAGGCGCCCACGGCACGGCCCCGCCGCTCATGGAGCGGACGAACGGGTCTTCACCCGCCAGCTCGCCGGCGTCGATCGTGGTGCCACGGAACGCCGACGCGTACGTCGCCGCCGCGAACTCGAGGGTGTGCCGGGCTTCCGTGAGGTCGACACCCGGTGCTTGACCGGCGTCGAGCGCGTCGAAGATCGCCCGCAGCTGGTCGAGGTGACCGCTCTTCGATCCGCTGTCGAGTCCCTCCGCCCAACGGCTCGCGAGGTGCTCGTGGCCCGGGGCCGGGGTGAACGTCCAGTCCTCGCTCGTGTAGCCGTAGAGGTGCTGCACCTCCACTGACGCGTACTCGAAGTCGAACCGCAGCCGCGACGTCTCGTGCGGCGAGACGAGCGAGTTGACGACCGTCGCGAGCGCGTCGTTCTCGAAGCACACGAGCGCCATCGACACGTCCTCGGTGTCGGTCGGCCGCAGCTGCCGCGCCGCGAACGCGCTCACTCGAGACCAACGGCCGAAGATGTCGAACAGCAGATCGAATTGATGGATGCCGTGGCCCATGGTCGGACCGCCCCCCTCGACATCCCATCGCCCGCGCCAGGGTACGTCGAAGTACTCGTCGGGGCGGTACCACAGCGTCTCGCACGTGGCCACGAGCGGACGGCCCAGCTCGCCCGCCCGGGCGAGCGCCTTGAGGTGACGAGCCGCCGCGCCGAAGCGGTGCTGGAACACCGTCAGCACCGGCACGCCCGTCTCGGCCTGCACCACCGCCAGCTCGTCCACCTCGCCGAGGTTGAGCGCGGTGGGCTTCTCGACGAGCGACGGCACACCCGCGCGCATCGCCTGGACGGCGAGGGGCGTGTGCGTCTGCGGCGGCGTGCAGATGTGCACGAGGTCGAGCCGCTCGCTCGCGAAGAGCGCGGCGGCCTCCGGGTAGACCCGGTCGACGCCGAACCTCTCGGCGAACTCCAGCGCACGATCGCGGTCGAGATCGACCACCCCGGCGATCTCGACGCGCGGAGCCAGGCTCTGGAGCGCCTCGGCGTGGGCGTGGGCGATGCCGCCGGTGCCGATGATCCCGACACGGAAGGTGGGTGAGGGCATTGTTCTTCCTGTTCACTCGTGCGAGTCGTCCGCGATCACGCGGACAGGTCTTGTCGGTGCCCCGGGGTGTGGAGGACAGACAACCCCCACACCCCGGCACCGGGCGTGCTCCGCTTGTGGGCACCGCGCCCTGGATGCGCTCCCGGCGGGTGCGAGGCCGAGCACGATGGCCACGCACCCGACGTGTCTGCTACTGGTTGACGATGACGTCGATCTCGGCGAAGAGCTGGTCGACCGCGTCGTCCACCGTGATCGTGCCGAACCCGAGTTCCTGTCCGAGCGCCTTGAACTTGGCCTCGACCGAGCCGTAGCCGACGATCGGCACCGGCGGGGCGTCGCCGATGCGGTCGGCGATCGACTCCTCGTAGTCGATGATCTGCTGGGCGGTGTCGTCGAGCTCAACGCCTTCGAGCTGAGTCTGGGATGCCGGCATCCCTCGGTTCGTCCCGAAGATGGCGCCCACCTCGGGGCTGTTCACTAGGAAGTCGGTGAACAGGGCGGCGGCCTCGGGGTGCTCCGTGCTCGCCGCAGCGGAGATCAGCATGCCGGCTTTCTTGTACAGGTCCTTGGCTCCTTCCTCCGTGACAGGAGGCGCGACGAGGTTCAGGTCGGGATACGCCTCGCCGAGGTTCGCCTTGTAGGGAGCGCCGAAGTTGTCCCACACGATCTCGGTGAGCGCCTGCGCGGAGTCGAAGGCGCCCTTGGGAGAGACCTCCAGGATCCGCTGCTGCGGGGTGACGACGCCGTCTTCGCGCAACCCGGCGCCACGATTCCAGAAGTCGGCGAGGTCCTCCTCGGTGAAGCCGACCTCACCCTCCTCGGTGAAGACCGACTTGCCCTCGGAGCGGAGCACGAGCTCGAACGGCTGGATGAAGCTGGTGGGGTCGGCACCGCCCCAGACCTCGAGTCCCGCGGCCTCGGCGGCATCCCGGGCCTCGTGCAGCCACTCGTCGTACGCCTCCCAGTCGCCACCCGCGAAGGGCGCGACGCCGACCTGGTCGGTGAGGACCACGTTCTCGAACATTCCGATCGCGTTCGTCGAGACGGGCATGCCGGCGATCGTGTCGTTGATCGATGCGATGTTGAGCACGCTCTCGTCGTAGCCGTCGGTGGCGACGATGTCGCCGACGTAGGGCGTGAGGTCCAGCAGCAGCCCGTTCTCGGAGTACTGGCGAACATAGGTCATGTCCATCTGGAACACGTCGGGGAGGTTCTTGCCGGCGGCCTCGGTCTGGCGCTTCTCCCAGTACTCGTCCCACGCCAGGAAGGTCGAGTTCACGGTGATGTTCGGGTACTCCTCGTTGAACGCGGCGATCGCCTCGTTGTACATCTCGGCACGGACGTCGTTTCCCCAGAATGCGAAGTCCAGGGTGACCTCCTCGTCCGGGTCATAGGTGGCTGCGGCTTCGCCGGCGGGGGCTGAGCCGGCACAGCCGGCGAGTGCGGTGGCGAAGGCGACGATCGCCACGGCGCCGACGGCGCTCGCCTTTCTGCGTGTGAACATCTTTGTCCTTTCGGAACGCTGATCGCGAGGGAAACTGTCGAGTGAACCTTCACTTAGTGATCGATCACTCGGGCGAGAGCAAGAATAGTGAAGGTTCACAATCTGTGTCAACATGGATGTCGAAGGAGGCGCTCGTGACCGACACCGCACCACCCCGCCGGCCGACGATCATGGAGGTCGCCCGGCTCGCCGATGTCTCGCACCAGACCGTCTCGCGCTACTTCCGCGCGCCCGATGGGCTCAAGCCCGCCACCAAAGCGCGCGTTCAGGCCGCCGTCGAACAGCTGAACTATCGTCCGAACCTCGTCGCCCGCTCGATGCGGACGCGCCGGACCGGTCGGCTCGCCGTGGTCGTGCCGACCCTCGCCTACAGTCCGGCACGCATGCTCGCCGGCGCGAGCGCGGCCGCCCACGCGGTCGGCTACGCGGTCGAGGTGCTGGCCATCGAGGGGGGCGCGGAGGAGCGGACGGAGCGCGTGGCCGAGCTGGCCGACTCCGGTCAGGTCGACGGCATCGTCTCGTTCGCCCCCGTGCTCGCCTCGCTCGAGCTGCAGGCCTCCAGCGGGACCCCGATCGTCGCATCGGCCGACTTCGACGATGAGATGCGCGGCATCGGGGAGCTGGCGGATGCCTCAGCCCTGGTCGACTTGATCCGGGGCCTTGCCGAACGCGGCCACCGCCGGTTCCTCCACATCACCGGCGACCTGCAGTTCGCCTCGGCCCGCGCCCGGCGCGACACCTATCTCGAGACGGTTGGATCGCTCGGGCTGGAATCGACCGGCGTGATCGAGGGCGACTGGTCGGCGGAATCCGGAATGGCCGCTGTGCGCAGCATGCCCGACCGTGACCGGGCGACCGCTGTGATGGCGGCGAACGACCTGGTGGCCGCCGGTGCGATCCGCGCTGCGATGGATCGCGGGTGGCGCGTGCCCGACGACCTCAGCGTCACCGGATGGGACGACCAGCAGCTCGGTCGCCTGATGAGTCCCGCACTGACGAGCGTGGAGGTCGACCTCGAGGGTTTGGGCTCACGCGCGATGACAAGGCTCATCGCGGCGCTGCGCAGCGAGGCCGTGCCGTCCGAGCCCCAACAGATTCACCGCGTGATCTGGCGCGAGTCGACGGGCCCTGCGCCCCGCTGACGGGCGTCAGTCCGTCGAGTTCCCGGCAAGCGCCTCGCGCGCCGCGGCGACCGCGGCCTCGTTCGCGCTGTACCCGTGCTCGGGTCCCGGGAAGACGCCGCCGCGCACCTCGGCGGCGTACGCCGCGACGCCGCCCGCCATCTCGTCGCCGACGGCTGCGAACCGTTTGACGAACGCTGCGGTCTTGCCCTCGGTGATGCCGAGGAGGTCGTGCATCACGAGCACCTGGCCGTCGGCGCGGCCGGCGCCGATGCCGATCACCGGGATGTCGAGGGCGGGCAGCACGACGTCGACGACCGCGGCCGGCACCGCCTCGACCACGAGCATGCTCGCGCCGGCCTCCTGCACGGCGACCGCCTCGCGCGCGAATCGCGCGGCGGAATCGGCCGTGCGTCCCTGCGCGCGCATCCCACCCAGCGCGACCGCGGTCTGCGGGGTGAGCCCCACGTGCGCGACGACGGCGATGCCGGCCGCGGCGATCGCGCGGATGCGGCTCAGCCGCGCCTCGCCGCCGCCCTCGAGTTTGACGGCGTCGGCGCCCGCTTCGCGGACGAACCGTACCGCCGTCGCGACGGCCTGCTCGTCCGACACCTCGGTCGAGCCGAACGGCAGGTCGCACACCACGAACGCCGACGTGACGCCGCGGCGCACGGCGCGGGCGAGCACCAGCATCTCGTCGACCGAGACCGCCACCGTCGACTCGTAGCCGAGCACCACCTGCGCTCCCGAGTCGCCGACGAGCACCATGTCGACCTCGGCCCGCTCGGCGACGCGCGCCGTCGGGTAGTCGTAGGCCGTGACCATCACGATGGGCTCATGGCCGGCCTTCATCTCTTCCAGCCGCCGAAGCGTCACCTGCGGGCGCATCACGAACCTCCTGCGTCGATCACGGTGTTGTCGATGAGCCGGGTGGCGCCGACGCGCGCGGCGATGGCCACGAGGGTCGGGCCATCCACGAGGGGAACCGGCTCGAAGGTCTCGGGGTCGACGAACGCGACGTACTCGAGCGCGATCATCCCCTCGGCGAGCACGTCCAGTGCCCGGTCGCGCAGCGCGCGGGAATCACGGATGCCGGAGCCTGCGGCATCCGTCACCGCCTGCAGCGCGCGCGGAATGGCGAGCGCCCGTGCACGCTCGTCGGGCGACAGCCGCGCATTGCGGCTCGAGCGCGCGAGTCCGTCGTCGTCGCGCGAGGTCGGGCACACGACGAGCTCGACCGGCACGTTGAGATCGGCGGTCAGGCGCCGGAGCACGGCGACCTGCTGCGCGTCCTTCGCGCCGAAGTAGGCGGCATCCGGCAGCGCGGCGAGCAGCAGCTTCGTCACGACCGTCGCGACGCCGTCGAAGTGCGCGCGGCCGCGCTGGGCGCCTTCGAGGGTCTCGGCGACCGGACCGGTCACGCTCACGGTGGTCGAGAAGCCGAGGGGGTACATCTGGGCGGCGTCCGGCGCGAAGACCACGTCGACACCCGCTTCGTCTGCGAGCACGACGTCACGCTCCTCGGTGCGCGGGTAGGCGGCGAGGTCTGCCTGCTCGGTGAACTGCGCGGGGTTCACGAAGATCGACATCACGACGGTGTCGTTGTCGGCGCGGGCGGCGCGCACGAGCGTGAGGTGCCCCTCGTGCAGGGCGCCCATCGTCGGCACCAGGCCGATGCGGCCGCTGCGTCGATCGCGCAGCGCGCTGCGCAGGTCGGCGATCGTGCGGACGACGGTCACCACGACTCCTCCCCGGGGGCTGCGTCGGCCGCGAGGTCGCGGGCGTCGGCGGGTGTGCGCGTCGCCGCGAGGTCGTCCGGCACGACGGGGTCGCGGGTCACCGCGAGGTCGCGGGCGTCGGCAGGTGTGCGCGTCGCCGCGAGGTCGCGTGTCGCGTCGGCGAGGGCGTCGAAGAGGGCGAGGCGCCGCGGCATCCGCTCGGCCACCGCCGTGCGCTGGCGGGCGACCGTGTCATCATCGCCGCGCGCGATGGGGCCGGTGAGGGCGGATGCCGCACCCTGCACCCGCCAGTTCTCCACCGTCGCGCGCACGAGCGGAGCGAGGGCATCGCGCGGCACTCCGGCGGTCTCGGCGAGCTCCTCCGCGAAGCCCTCGAGCGTCACGAGGAAGTTCGACGCGATCGACGCCGCCGCGTGATACGCGGCCCGGTCGGCGTCGGCGACCTCGAACGGCGTCATGCCCAGGGTCCGCGCGATGGCCGCGGCAGCCGCGAGCGCGCGAGGCGTGGAGCCCGCGACGGCCGCAGGCACGCCGTCGAATGCGGCACGGTCGCCCGCCACGGTCATGAGGGGATGGATGCTGAGCGCCTCATGCAGTGCGAGCGGCTCGAGTGTCGACGCGCCCGAGAAGTGCCCCACCAGGCGGCCGGGTGCGATGAGGTGCGCGGCCGCGCCGATCTCGGCATCCGGAACGGCCAGCAGCACGATGTCGGCCGTGTCGCCGGTCGCGCCCCGTCCGAGCGGGCCCTGGACGTCGAGCCCCGCGGTCCGGAGCGCCGCCGCCATGGACCGCCCGACCCGGCCGTCGCCGATGATCGCCACCCGCCCGAGGGCTACCGCGGGGCGCTGCGAGACCACGGGGTCATCGGATGCCGTGGGACCGGCGTTCGCCGCCGTGCCGTGGGCGCGCACGGACGAGGGATCGAGGTCCGGCATCGTCGCCCCTCCCGTGTCCGCGGCTGGTGAACCAGGGTTCAAAAGTACCGTGCGGGCTCGCCGGGTCCGTCCACGGGCGGATCCGGCGGCATCCGTTCCCCGGCTTTCCCCTCCCTGCTTCCCCTGTCCTCCAACAGGTCAACCGGCCTTCTACAGGAGGTTGGATCGTTCCAACCTCCTGTGGAAGCGTGCTTCTCCTGCGGAAGGCACTCGCCGGCGAGCGCCCGGCGTCCTGACGAACGGCGCAGCGCCCTCCCGCCATCGGCGGAAGGGCGCTGTGAGGGGGGAGGCAGCCCTCAGCTCGCGGCGGGCCTCCCCGCCTTGCCCAGCGGCGTGCGCAGCAGCACCGTGTAGACGAGCACCGACACCGCCATCCCGACGGGCACCGAGAGATCGACATAGCCGAGGCTCTCGGCGATGGGTCCGGTCCAGACCTCGGTCGACAGGCACAGCGCGGTCGCCGTGCCGCCGATGAGCACGGCCGCCACGCCGGGAATGCTCCAGCCGCCGCTGTACCAGAAGCGGCCGCCGCGCTCCTCGTCGAAGAGGTCGGCGCCGTCGTAGCGCCCACGGCGCAGCACGACGTCGGCGACGAACACGGCCATCGTGGGTGCCGAGACGATGACGAGGAACTGCAGCATGAGGTTGACGGCATCCAGGAGGCTCGTCGACAGCACGAGGTAGACGGTGAGCGCGGTGCCGATCAGGCCGACGACGATCGCGGCCGGGATGCGGCGGATCGGCAGGCCGATCGCCTGCAGCGCCATGCTCGAGGTGTAGGTCGTCATGCCGTTGAGGGCGATCGTGTTCGCGATCACGCCGATGACGAGCACCGGCCCGAGCCAGCCGGGCAGCAGGCCCAGGAGCGCGGACTCGATGCCGGCATCCATCGCCTCGCTCGTCACCGCGGTCGCGAGAAGCGCGCCCACCACGGTGAAGACCATGCCCGGCAGCGCGCCGCCGAGGGCCGTCGCGGCGATGATGTGCGACGCCTTGGTCGAGCGCGGAAGGTAGCGGGCGATGTCGGGGCTGTTGATGTACGAGATCGGGCCGGACGCGATGATCGTGAAGCCGATCGTGATCGCCGACCACAGCGGCACGCCCGAGAGCGGCTCGGGCTGCTGGAACGCCAGATCGACCTGCGGCAGGAGGAACGCCGCGACGGTCACGAAGATCACGGCCAGCACGACGGCGAGCCACGAGTACACGCGCAGGATGAGCGCGTGGCCGTACACGGCGACGAGCACGGTGAGCGCCGAGATGACGAGGGTCACGACGATCGGCACGACCACCGGGTCGGTGAGCCCCATTCCGGCGAGCAGACCCGCGCCGAGGAACGACGACGCGAGCCAGTTGAGGGCGAGGAACACCGCGCCGATGAGCCACCCGGTGAAGGCCACGACGGGCTTGTTGCCGATGATGCCGTAGATGGCGCGCGTGATGACGGAGCCCGAGGTGCCGGCCGCCGGCCCGCTGATTGCGATCGTGCCCGGCAGCACCCACAGCGCCGAGGCGGCGATCACGACGAGCACCGCCTGCCACAGCTCGAGTCCGAGCAGCACGAGCGTCGCGCCGATGGTGAAGTTCAGGATGCTGACGCTCGGCGCCGCCCAGACGAAGAATAGATCGCGAGCGCGGCCGTGGCGCTCGCCCGCCCCAATCAGCTCGATGCCCCGCGTCTCCGGCTGGTTCGCGGCATCCACGAACTCCGTCTGCGGCGGCGATGCCTGCGCGGTCTGCGGCTGCTGTGACACGGTGATCCTCTCGGGCGGACCTGACCAGGTCGTCGGGCCGCGGCTTCGTTGCTCTCGGGATGGTGCCCCTATTGGTCGCTCGAACAATAGGTTATTGGTCACACATCCAATAGCATGGGCCGCATGGTGTCAAGCGGCGATGCTCGGCGGGTGCGCAAGCGTCCCGAGGAGCGCCGGGAGGAGATCCTGGCGGCGGCCGCCGACATCGCCCTCACCGAGGGCCTCGAGCGCATCACGCTGCGTGCAGTCGCCGACCGGCTCGGCGTGCGCCCCGGCCTGATCACCCACTACTTCCCCGCCGCAGAAGACCTGGTGGTCGCCGCATTCACCCGCGCGGCCTCGGGTGAGCGCGCACAGCTCTTCCACCTCGACGGCACCGCGACGCAGCGGCTGGCGCGGCTCGTCGCCGGGTACGAGAGCCACGAATCCTGGGATCTCGCGCGTCTCTGGCTGAACGCGCGCCACCTGTCGCGCTTCAGCCCTGCCTTGAACGAGGCGCTCGTCGAGGAGGAGGCGCTCAACCAGGCCGGCATCGTCGACATCATCGAGCAGGGCCTCGCCGCGCGCGAGTTCGCCGACGTCGATCCGCACGTCGCGGGCACGCGCATCCTGATGGCCGTCGACGGCCAGAGCGCGTCGGTCAACAACAGCGGCGAGTCCTCACAGGCGCCCTATGAGCACTTCGTCTCGGACGTCGCCGAATGGACGCTGGGGCTCCGCCCGGGCACGTTGCTTGCATAGCGGGCGCCGCCGGCCCACGACGACCGCACGCGCGCATCACGAACGCCGGCGAAATCCGCCTCGTACGGGGTGCTGTCACGGACCTCCCCGTCCGCCTCGTGCAACTCCCTGCCCTTACCAGGATAACGGCCGGAGGGGGCCTTGCGGCAAGGGCCCCCTGGGGGCGCATACTTGTCGATCGCGACGCCTCCTCGACCCTCCCCCACAGAACACCACGTCGCGAAATCCGCCAGGAGCAGATGCCGTGAACCCCATCCAGACCAGCCCTTTCCGCCTGCCCGAACGTCTCTCCGCCAAGTCCGATCCCGTCCTCATCGGCGACGACGAGCAGCACTTCGCCGCCCTGTCCGAGAGCCTCACCCAGTCCATCGCCGGGATCGAGGACCGCCTCGATACGCTGCGCCGACAGCCCGGCGGACACGGTCAGGGCGCCCTCGAGCGCGACCTCGAGATCCACCGGCTCTCCGCGCGCCTGCGGGTGCTGCGCCGTTTCACCGTCGACGCGTGCCTGGGCCGCATGGTGCCCGCCGACGGCTCGGAGCCCGTCTACATCGGCCGCTTCGGAATCACGGATGCCGCGGGCCGGCGACTGCTCGTCGACTGGCGCACGCCGGCGGCCGAGCCGTTCTTCGCCGCGACCCATGCCCAGCCCATGGGGCTCGTGAGCCGCCGCCGCTACCGGTGGACCGGACGCCGGGTGACGGACTACTGGGATGAGGTGTTCACCGCCGAGGGGCTCGACCACAACGCCGCCCTCGACGATCAGTCAGCGTTCATCGCCAGCCTCGGCGCGAGCCGCTCACCGCGCATGCGGGACGTGCTCGGGACGATCCAGGCCGACCAGGACGCGATCATCCGCGCCGGTTCGCGCGGCGCCCTCGTCGTCGACGGCGGACCCGGGACCGGCAAGACGGTGGTCGCGCTGCACCGCGCCGCCTATCTGGTCTACTCTGACCCGCACCTCGGGGAGGGCCGCGGGGGCGTGCTGTTCGTCGGTCCGAGTCCGGCGTACCTCTCGTACGTCGAGGATGTGCTCCCGAGCCTCGGAGAAGACAGCGTGCAGACCTGCACGCTGCGCGACCTCGTCGCGGAGGGCTCGACCGCTGCGGTCGAGTCGGACTCCGCTGTCGCACGTCTCAAGGCAGACGGTCGCATGATCGATGCGATCGAGCCGGCCGTCCGCCTGTACGAGGAGCCGCCGGCAGAGCCGCTCCTCATCGAGACGCCGTGGGGAGAGCTCTGGCTGAGCCGGCAGGACTGGGTGGAGGCCTTCGCGTCGGCCGAACCCGGCACGCCGCACAACGAGGCTCGCGACCAGGTGTGGGAGACGGTGCTCGACATCCTCATCGACCAGGCCGACGGCGACGAGGTGCCGCTGCATCAGCTGCGCCGAGCGCTCGCCCGCAACGAGGAGCTGACACGCGTCTTCGCCCGCGCCTGGCCGCTGGTGGAGGCATCCGTTCTCGTCTCCGACCTCTGGAGCGTCCCGGCCTACCTGCGCCGATGCGCTCCATGGCTCACGCCCGACGAGGTGGACGCGCTGCAGCGCACCGTCGCCACGGACTGGACCACGTCGGACCTGCCGCTGCTCGATGCCGCCCGGCGTCGGCTCGGCGACCCCGCGGCATCGCTGCGTCGGCGGCAGCGCGACGCGCGGCTCGCGCGCGAACGCGAGTACATGTCGCAGGTCGTCGAACGGCTGAAGGAGGCGGGCGACGAGATGATGCAGTGGCTCGACGGGGAGGATCTGCGCAACAGCCTCGTCGACGAATCCGTGCTCGACGCGGCCGACCCCGACCTGCTCGCGGGGCCGTTCGCGCACATCGTCATCGACGAGGCGCAGGAGCTGACGGACGCGGAATGGCGGATGCTGCTGGCCCGCTGCCCGTCGCGCAGCTTCACGGTCGTCGGCGACCGGGCCCAGGCCCGGCACGGGTTCCGCGAGTCGTGGCAGGAACGACTCGAGCAGGCAGGCCTCACGGACGTGGAGATCGCCTCCCTGACGATCAACTACCGCACGCCGAGCGAGGTCATGGCCGAGGCCGAGCCCGTGATCCGCGCCGCGATCCCCGACGCCAACGTGCCCACGTCGATCCGCTCGAGCGGCGTCGCCGTGCTGCGCGCCGCGGTGGTGGAGCGCGACGCGATCCTCGGCGACTGGCTCGCCGGGCATCCGGAGGGCACCGCCGTCGTGATCGGCGACGCGTCGTTCGTGCCGGAGGAGCGCGTGCGGTCGCTCACGCCCGAGCTCGCGAAGGGCCTGGAGTTCGACTTCGTCGTGCTCGTCGAGCCCGCGGCTTTCGGCGAAGCGATCGAGGGTGCGGTGGACCGCTACGTCGCGATGACGCGCGCGACGCAGCAGCTGGCGGTGCTGGAGGGGTAGCGGCGGAGCGCAGGCTCGCCGTCGCGCTCAGCACTCGACGACGTTGACGGCGAGCCCCGCCGCGCTCGTTTCCTTGTACCGGGATGACATGTCGGCGCCGGTCTGGCGCATCGTCTCGATCGCGGTGTCGAGGTCGACGATATGGCTGCCGTCGCCGAGCAGCGCCAGGCGGCTCGCCGTCATCGCCGTCGACGCGGCCACCGCGTTGCGCTCGATGCACGGGATCTGCACGAGCCCCGACACCGGGTCGCACGTGAGGCCGAGATGGTGCTCGATCGCGATCTCGGCGGCGTTCTCGATCTGCGCGGGCGTGCCGCCCCGCACGGCCGTGAGCCCGGCGGCCGCCATCGCGCAGGCGCTTCCCACCTCCGCCTGGCATCCCGCCTCGGCGCCCGAGATGGAGGCGTTTGCCTTGATGATCGATCCGATCGCCGTCGACGTCAGCAGGAACCGCCGGATGAGCTCCAGGTCGAACCCGGTGGCCGCGACCGACTGGTAGAGCACTGCGGGGAGTACGCCGGCGGCGCCGTTCGTCGGCGCGGTCACCACCCGTCCCCCCGCCGCGTTCTCCTCGTTGACCGCGAGCGCATAGATGGACACCGCCTCCGCGGCATCCGTCGACTCACCGCGTTCGGCGAGCCGGTTCCACGCGGCCGCCGCTCGGCGCGGCACGCGCAGGCCACCCGGCAGTACGCCGTCGGAGTGGAGGCCGCGCTCGATGCACGCCCGCATCGCCGTCCAGATCGCATCGAGCCCGCGCCGGGCCGCGACCGCTCCGTGCACGGAGACCTCGGCCTCCCAGGCGACGTCGGCGATGCTGCGTCCACGCGAGAGGTCGAGCAGCTCCCGCATGCTGCGGAAGGTGGGCGCGTTCGGCGTCACCGGACGCGGCCCCGCCGCATCGGCCACGACCGGCTCCCCGAGACGCCGGATGAAGCCCCCGCCGACCGACAGGTACGTCTCCTCGACGACGTCGCCCGAGGCGAGTTCGGCGCGCAGCGTGAGGGAGTTCGGGTGCCCATGCGGACGCTCGCGCGGCGCGAACGTCAGGTCGTCGCGTGTGAACCGCACGCCACCGATGTCGAGCGCACGGCCGGCGTCGAGAAGCGCCCACGCGCCGTGGACGACCGCCGGATCGACGGTCTCGGGGCGGTGTCCGCGGAGGCCCGCGATGACGGCATCCGGGGTGCCGTGTCCCACTCCCGTCGCGGCGAGGGAGCCGTCGAGGCGGCACCCGAACCGGACCACGGCTGCCAGCATCCCGCCGTCGGCGAGACGGTCGCGGAAGTCGGCGGCCGCGCGCATCGGGCCGACGGTGTGCGAGCTCGAGGGGCCGATGCCGATCGAGAAGAGGTCGAGCGCGGAGGTGTACACCCCGCGCTCGACCTGGACGGCGGTGCCGGTCATCAGCCCCACAGTCCCAGCGCGAACTCGGCGACGATCGCCGAGAGGATGAACGACGCCGTGATGGCGACCGTCCCGACGGGGATGATCTTCCAGCCGATGCTCTTGAGCATCGGCAGGTCCTTGCCGAGGCTCAAGCCCGCGATCGTCAGCATCACGGTGATGAGCGAGAGGAAGTCGATGGTGTCCGAGACGGTCGTGAACCACCCGGCGACGGGTGAGATCGGCGATGTGAGGAACGCCCCCACCGTCATCACGACGATGATCGCCGGCACCTTGCCGCGCGTCACCTTGGCAAGCCCGATTCCGCCCGCGACCAGTGCACCCATCACGAGGTACGCGATCACCATGTCCCACGAGAAGCCCTTCGCCGCGATCGCAGCGACAACGAGTCCGGCGAACCCGATGATGAGCAGCGACACCCAGAGCGGCACGCGCACGTTCGGCTTCTCGAGCACCGTCTCGGCCACGGTCCTGACCGCCGTGGTCGGCATGGCGCCCTTGGCCTTCGACCGGCGGCCCGGCAGCGCCGCGTCCTTGTTGCGGGTGAGCAGCTTGTAGAAGCGGTCGGCGAGCGGCAGCGACACCCAGACCCCGATGTAGATGCCGAGCACCCCCGTGATCAGGTTCGAGGTGGCGGCGAGCGCGAGCACCTGGTCCTGCATGTCGGGGTGGGCCGACACGATGACGGATGCCGCGGCCGCCATCATCGATCCCGAGCCGACGCCCGCACCCATGGCGAGGGCGAGCGGGTCGAAGATGCCGAGCGAAGCGGCGATCGAGGCGATGAGGCTCACGATGACGGCGCCGAAGATGGTGCCGAAGACGTACATCGACAGCACTCCGCGGTACTGCGGCGAGTCGGAGCCGTAGCGCTCGCTCACCATCGCGAACGAGCCCTCGCGGTCGATCGAGAAGGTCGCGCCGACGGTCGCCGGCCCCATGCGCAGCAGCACCGCGAGCGGGAGCGCCAGTGCGATGGTGCCGAACAGGTGACCGACCTCCTGCAGCAGCAGCGCGGGGCCGGCCTGCAGGAGCAGCGGGATGTTCGGGCCGATCGTGAACGACAGGCGCGCGCAGAGGAAGAGCACGGCGACGCCCATGATCACGGTGGCCGCCTGCTGCAGGTCGATCGGCAGCGGCTTGAGACGCTGGCCCGAGACGAGGGCGCCTGCGGTGATGCCCCAGATCATCGGCAGGAGCGTCACCGACGCGATGCCGAGAGGGATGACGATCGGTCCGATCGCCTGCGCACCGGCCGAGATGGCCACGACCAGTGCGATGAGGATCCACAGCCGCGGGCTGCGGAATCCGAGGGCGATGACGGATGCCGTCTTCTGAAGGGGGCTGGGAGACTGCGGTCCTGTCGAGGCGACGTTGCCTTCGTGGGTGGGAGCGGTCATGTCGGGTTCTCCAGGTGGGGAGGCGGTGCCGTCCGCGTAAGCGGGGTCGGTCATGCCTCGAGCGTGTTCCGGGTCGCCCCGACGGGGCGCTCGGCGGTGCGGT
>NZ_MWLP01000021.1:0-107403 GCF_010634885.1 Microbacterium sp. B35-04
CGAGACGAAACGCCCGGAACGCACCGGAACCCTCTGCCCCCGCGCCCGACCGCCGGCGGCCACCTTCTCGAGCTCTCAGCCCTGCGCGTGCGCCGCGGAGACCGGATGCTGCCTCCCGTCGACCTGACGGCGACCCCGGGCACCGTGACGCTCATCGAGGGACCCAGCGGCGCCGGCAAGTCCAGCGTGTTCGCCGCCCTTCGCGGAGCCGCGACATTCGATGGAGCGGCGACGTGGGCGGGCACCGACATCCGCGACCTCGCACCGTCGGAGTGGCTCGCCTGGGCGGGCCAGCGGCCCGGCCTCCTCGCGGGCACGATCGCGGACAACGTCACCCTCGGCGACCCGGCGCCGGAGGCCTCCACCGTGCGCGCCGCGCTCGACCTCGCGTGCGCCGGCAGCCTCGACCCCGCGCAGGAGCTCGGCGTCCAGGGGTCGGGCCTCTCGGGCGGGCAGGCGCAGCGCGTCGCGGTCGCCCGCGCGTTCTACCGGCACCTGCGCGGCGTCGCGCAGCCGCAGTTGTCGCTCGATACGCCGCCGAGCGGCACGACCGGCACGCTGATCGCGCTGGACGAGCCCAGCTCGGCGCTCGACCCCGACACAGAGGCTCGCCTGTGGCGCGGCATCCGTCACCTCGCCGACGAGGGCGCGACGGTGCTTCTGATCTCGCACCGGACGTCCGCCCGCCAGATCGCGGATACCGTCGTCCGCCTCGAACCGATCGAGGTCCTCGCATGACCACGCCCCCGGGAAGCGGTGGGGCGGGGACTCCGAGGGCGGTGCTGCGCGGCGCGATGCCGCCGGCGCGGCGGTTCGGATGGGCGCTGGCCGCGGGGTTCGCGTCCGAGGCGTCCGCCGTGGCGCTGCTCGCGGTGAGCGCGTGGCTCATCGTGCGCGCGAGTGAACAGCCGCCCGTGCTGTACCTGTCGGCGGCGGTGGTCGGCGTGCGGTTCTTCGCGATCTCGCGCGCCTCGTTCCGCTACCTGGAGCGGCTCACCGGCCACGACGCCGCGCTGCGGCAGCTCGCCTCGACCCGCGCCGACCTCGTGCGCCGCCTCGTTCCGCTGGCGCCCGACGGCCTGGCGCGCACCCGCAGGGGCTCGGTGCTGGGCACGCTCGTGGACGACGTCGACGAGCTGCAGAATCTGCCGCTGCGCGTGGTGCAGCCGCTCGTCGCGTCGGCGCTCGTCGCGCTCGGCGCCGTCGTGCTCGTGGCGTTCGTGTGGTGGCCGGCCGCGCTCACCCTGCTCGCGTGCCTCGCGGTCGCGGCGGCGATCTCGACGCTGTGGGGATGGATGTCGGGAGCCCGCGCCGAGCGCGACATCTCGCCGTTGCGCGGCGCCCTCGCCGACGCCGTGCTCGACCACATCGGCAGCCTCGATGTGCTCGCCGCGTTCGGCGCCGAAGCGCAGAGCCGCGAGCGGATCGCCCGCGCCGACGCCGACCTCCGACGCGCCATCGTCCGTCGCTCCGGAGCCCAGGCGGGAACCACGGCCCTCGTCTCGCTGCTCGCCGGTGCCGCGTCGATCGCGGCGGTGCTGGTCGCCGCGCCGGGCGTGGCATCCGGCGCTCTGACCGGACCATCGCTCGCCGTGGTCGTGCTGGTGCCGATGGCCGTGTTCGAGGTGTTCGCCGCCGTGCCGATGGCCGCCTCCGCATGGCGGCAGGTGCGGGCCTCGGCCGAGCGTGTCGCGGGCGCGCTGCCCGCGACACCGCCGGCCGAACTCGCGCCCGAGTCCACCCCCGCCACGGGCGATGCTCCGGAGTTGGGCGACGGCATCCGGCTGCAGTCGGCGGACGTGCGCTGGCCGGGCGCGGCGCAGGCCTCGCTCCACGACATCGACCTCGCGATCCGGCCGGGCGAGCGCGTGCTGGTCATCGGGGCGAGCGGGGCGGGCAAGAGCACGCTGGCGCATGCCCTCGTGCGGTTCCTCGACACGGACGGCGGCTACGACATCGGGCCCCGGTCGGTGCACGGCCTGTCGCCCGACGACGTGCGGCTGACCGTCGGCCTGTGCGAGCAGCATCCGATGCTCTTCGACGAAGACATCCGGCAGAACCTCCTGTTCGCGCGAGAGACCGCAACGGATGCCGAGCTCGAGGCGGCGCTCGCCCGCGTCGGACTGGATGCGTGGTTGCGGGAACGCGGCGGACTCGGCGCCCGCGTCGGGGAACGCGGCGCGCTCGTGTCGGGCGGTCAGGCGCAGCGCATCGCGCTGGCCCGGGCCCTGCTGCGGGGCTTCCCCGTGCTCGTGCTCGACGAGCCGACCGCGGGCGTCGACCCCGAGGCATCCGATCGGCTCCTCGTCGACCTGCTGAGCGCCGTGCGGGACGACCAGGCGGTGGTGCTGATCTCGCACGTCGCGGTGCCGGACGGGCTGGTCGACCGTGTGGTGCGGCTCGAGGACGGCCGCATCACCGCCTGAGCGGCGACCCACCCCGGCCCCGGATCGAGCCTCTCGGCGGATCCTCGCGGCGCGACGGCCGGCGCGGCTCAGGGTTCGCCGACGGTGCCGCCCGCTGCCGTCGCGGTGATGCGCCGCGCCATCCCCGCGAAGATGAACCCATGGAACGGCAGGACGGCGAGCCAGTACAGGCGCCCGGCAAGGCCGCGCGGGAAGAACAGGGCGCGCTGGTCGTACCGTGAACCGCCGCTCACCTCGTCGGCCGACGCCCGCAACTCGAGCCACGCGAGACCCGGAACCTTCATCTCGGCGCGGAGGCGCAGCATCCGTCCCGGCTCCAGCGCCTCGACGCGCCAGAAGTCGAGCGCGTCCCCCACTGCCAGCCGGTCGCGGCTGCGACGACCGCGCGCGAGGCCGATGCCGCCGACGAGGCGGTCCATCCAGCCGCGGACGGCCCAGAGCACCGGCGAGGAGTACCAGCCGTTCTCGCCGCCGATCCCGACGATGACGCGCCAGAGCGCCTCGGGGGATGCCGGACTGTGCGCGGTGCGGATGTCGCTGAACACCACGCGCCCGGCCCAGTCGGGATCGTTCGGCAGCGGGTCGCTGGGCGCGCCCAGCACGCCGGCATCCTGCCAGCTGGTCTCGATCGCGTCGGTCTCGAGCTTGCCCAGCGCCAGCTGCACCGCCGTGCGGTACGACGTGAGACCACCCTCCGGCGGCGGGATGAGCGCGTCGACCGCGTGGTCCTTCATGATGCACTCGTTCTGCAGCGACTCGACGAGAGGCCGCGCGATCGACCGCGGGATCGGTGTCACGAGATTCACCCAGTGCGACGCCAGTCGGGGCGTCAGCACCGGCAGCGCGGCGATGGCACGCTGCCGCAGCCCTGCCTCGACGGCATAGCCGTTCATCATCTGCCCGTACCGCAGCACATCGGGTCCGCCGATGTCGACGGCCCGGTTCACGTCGGCCGGCAGTCGTGCGGCGCCGAGCAGATAGTGCAGCACGTCGCGCACGGCGATGGGCTGGATGCGGTTGCGCACCCACCTCGGCGCGGGCATGTACGGCAGCACCTCGGTGAGATGGCGCACCATCTCGAACGACGCCGATCCCGAGCCGATGACGACGCCCGCCTGCAGCACGATCGTCGGCACGGCGTTCTCGAGGAACGTCCGCCCGACTTCGACGCGCGACTGCAGATGCGGCGAGAGCGCCACCCCGGTCGGGTGCAGGCCGCCCAGATACACGATGCGATCCACGGATGCCGCGGCCGCCGCCTGCGCGACGGTCTCGGCCGCACGGCGGTCGGTGTCGGCGAACCGCTTGCCGCCCGACATCGAGTGGACGAGGTAGAACACCACGTCGACGTCGCGCATGGCCTCATGCACCGGGCCCTCAGCGGCAGCGTCGCCGCGGACGATCTCGACGCGGTCGCCCCAGGGGAAGGCCGCCGCCCGGGCGGGGTCGCGAGCGAGCGCGCGGACCGCGTAGCCGGCGTTCAGCAGCCGCGGCACGAGCCTCCCGCCGATGTACCCCGTCGCCCCGAGGACGAGGGCACGTGGCACGGTGCCGTCGGGGCGCGTCAGCGCCAGGAGATCCGGCTCATGGCCGGTCGGCGCCGAGACATCGTCCACGGGGGGCAGACTACGCGGGCGCACTCCGCAGCCGCACGGGTTGACGTCCGGTCGGCCGTGGCGTAGTCAGAGGCGCGTCGCGAAGACCTGGATGCCCTCGGGCGACGGCAGCGGCTCGAACCCGACGCGCGGGTAGAAGGCGATGGCGCCGGTGTTGTCGGCCGAGGCGACGAGGTGGAGCCCGGGAACGCCCGCCTTCCGGAGCGCGTCTTCGAGCGTCTCGATGAGCCGGCGGCCGAGACCCTGGCCCTGCGTCTCGGGCAGCAGGTCGATGTGCAGGTGCGCCGGGTACTCGTCACCGAACGGCTGCGCCCCGCCCGCGCGGGAGTACGCGTAGCGGAGGATGCCGTCCTGCCGCGAGGCGGTGGCCGCCTGACCGCTCTGCGGTCGCGGCCAGCGCTCGGCGTGCCGAGGCCACCACTCGGCCCGGAACCACTCCTCGAACGCCGCGGAGTCGGGCGTGCCCACGACGTAGCCGACGACGCGGCCGTCGTCCGCTTCGACCACGAAGGCGAACTCGGGGTGACGCGCCGCGTAGGGCAGGACGAAGATCTCGGCCCAGAGATCGTCGTCATCGAGGATGCCGGTCGCGTCGGCTCCGGCATCCGCTGTCTTCAGGCAGATGTCGACGAGAGCGGGTTCGTCACCGGGGCGGAAGGGGCGGATGCGCGTCACCGGGCGAGTCTATGAGATGCGTCGGACAGCTGTCTTGGCCCGGGTCGTTGACGAAGCATCCCGCCCCGGCGCGGTCCCTCTCCCGGTCGTTGAGCGAGCGAGGAACGAGCGAGACGAAACGCTCTGAGTGTGCGGGAGGCTCAGTGCTCGACGACCACTCGCACATCGGCCGGGTCCACGCGCAGCGTGATCGTGTCGCCGGGCGCGAGCCCCGCGGCGCCGTCGGCGGCGACGTCCACCGCGACGTCGGGATCGGCGGTGCGCATCCGCACCCCGGCGGGCGTCTGCTCGAGGCGCACGATGCGTGCTGTCCACTCCCCCGCGGCGCGGGGCGGCCCGTCGATCACTCGGACGGCGCTCGGCCGGAACACCGCGACAAGAGACGGCTGCCGCCACCCGGCCGGGTGGGGCAGCACCAGGTCTCCGGCACGCCAGGCCGAGTCTGCGGGTTCGAGGGTCCCGACGACGCGGTTCAGCCCAGCGACCGCCGCGGCGAACCGCGTCGCCGGGGAGGCCAGCACTTCGCGGACCGGCCCGGTCTGCGTGACGCGGCCGTCCTCGATCACGACGAGGCGGGTCGCGAGAGCGACCGCGTCCACCGCGTCGTGGGTGGCCACGACGGCCGTCGTGCGCGTCGCCGCGAGCTGCTGGTGCAGCAGGGCGCGCACGTCACCCGCGGTCTCGGTGTCGAGCGACGTCAGCGGCTCGTCGAGCAGGATCGCGGCGGGCGACGTCGCGAGCGCCCGCGCCAGCGCGACGCGCTGCTGCTGGCCGCCCGACAGCTGTGAAGGTCGCCGTTCACCCAGGCCGTCGAGCCCGACACGTCGGAGCCAGTCGGCGGCCCCGGCCGCCGCCGCAGCCTTCGTGGCGCCGTGCACGCGCAGCCCGAACGCCACGTTGCCGTGCGCGGTGAGGTGAGGGAAGAGGCGCGGATCCTGACCGAGCAGCACCACCCCGCGCGCCGCCGGCGCGGTCTGCCGGGACGACGTGCGATCGTGGGTGCGCCGGTCGAGCAGCCGGCCGTGCAGCCGGACCTCTCCCTCGTCGAACCCGGTCAGCCCGGCGAGCACGCCGAGCAGCGTCGACTTTCCGGCGCCGCTCGGACCCATGAGCGCCACCACCTCGCCCACCGGCACGCTGAGCGCCACATCGAGCGCGAACGCGCCGTGCTGGACCCGGACGCGCGCGTCGAGTCCGGCAGGGTCGGCTGCGGACGGCGTGCCCGCAGCACTCATCGCGGGGCCTCCGCGCGCCAGGCCCGCACCAGCAGCAGTACGCCGACGGCGGTCACGAGCAGCAGCAGCGAGAGCGCCACGGCGGTGCCCTGCGAGACCCCGGCGCCGTTGAAGGCCGTGTAGATCGCGAGCGGCATGGTCTGCGTCACGCCCGGCGCGTTGCCGGCGAAGAGGGCCGTCGCGCCGAACTCGCCGATCGCGCGGGCGAAGCACAGCACGATGCCCGCGACGAGGCCGGGGGCGGCGAGCGGGAGGGTCACGCGGGCGAGGATCGTCCAACGCCCCGCGCCCAGACCCGCCGCCGCCTGCTCGAAACCGGTGCCGGTGGAACGCAGCGCCCCTTCGAGGGCGAGCACGAGGAAGGGCAGAGCGACGAAGGTCTGCGCGAGGACGACGGCAGTGGTCGTGAACGGGATGCGGATGCCCCACTCCGCGAGGATCCCGCCCAGCCAGCTCGTGCGACCGAAGAGGAACAGCATCGCGACGCCGCCGACCATGGGCGGCAGCACGAGCGGCACCGTCACGAGGGCTCGCAGCACGGCCGCCGTCCGCACGGTGCTCCGGGCGATCAGGAGCGCGAGCGGCACCCCCAGGACGACGCACACCGTCGTCGCGACGGCACCGGTCGCGAGCGAGAGGCCGAGTGCCGACAGCGCCTGCGGCGAGGTGACGTCCGTCCACAGTGTCGACCACTCGACCCGGAGCACGAGGGCGCCGAGCGGGAGCACCAGCAGTGCCAGCCCGATGAGCGCCGGGACGGCGAGCACGCGGGGCACGAACCCGGCCCGCTCCTCGTGCGTGCGGGCGTCGCGCGCCGCGGCGACCGTCACGGCGCTCCGAAGCCGAGATCGGAGAGCACCTGCCGGGCCTCGTCACCGAGCACGAACCGTACGAAGGCGTCGGCTGCCCGCGGGTTCGCCGCGTCCGTCAACGTGACGATCGGGTACCGGTTCACCACGTCCTCACCCCCGTCGACCTCTATCGCCTCGACGGCGCTCGTGGTCGAGGCATCCGTCACGTACACCAGGCCCGCGTCTGCCTCGCCCGCAGCCACCTTTGTGAGGACGGCGGTGACGTTCTGCTCGTAGCTGTCGACGCTCGCCTTCACCCCGGCGTCCGAGAGGAGCGTCGCCGATGCCGCCCCGCACGGCGCCTCGACGGCGCACAGCACCACTGTCAGATCGGGATCGGCGAGGTCGTCGAGGCCGTCGACTCCGCCGGGATCGCCCGCGGGGACCACCAGCGTCAGCGTGTTCGTCGCGAACAGCTCCGGCTCGCTCGCAAGGTCCGCGTCGACGACCTTCTGCATGTTCCTCTCGTCCGCCGACGCGAAGACATCGGCGGGTGCCCCCTCCACGATCTGGGTGGCGAGCGTCGACGAGCCGTCGTAGGTGAGCGGATGCACATCGAGGGACGGATGCCGCTGCTCGAACTGCGCCGCCAGCTCGTCGAACGCCGCCTGCAGCGATGCGGCCGCGTACACGCTGAGCTCGCCGGAGAGCTCCGGCTCCCCCGAGACGGGCGCCGGAGAGCTCACGCCGGGGTCCTGTGCGGAGCTTGCCGCGCAGCCCGCAAGCCCGAGCGCGAGCGCCGTGGCGACCAGTGCGGTGCGGACGACGGAGCCGTGGCGCACGTCAGGCCTTCGGGGTCTCGACGATCACCGTGGTCGCCTTGACCACGGCGACGGCGAGCGAGCCGGGCTCGAGTTCCAACTCGCGCACCGCCTCGGACGACATGAGCGAGACCACGCGGTGCGGACCGGACTGGATGTCGACCTGCGCCATGACGCCGTCGATCTGCACCCGCGTGACGAGCCCGACGAAGCGATTGCGTGCGCTCGAGAGCACGTCGGCAGGGTCGCCCGGAGCCGCGGCCAACTCCACCGCTCGGGCTGCGAGCGCGTCTCCGGGGATCTCGATCGGCGAGGCCCCGGTCGTCGGCAGTGCCCCGGAATCGATCCACCGGCGCACGGTGTCGTCGCTCACCGCGAGCAGCCGTGCAGCCTCGGAGATCTTGTAGCTCGCCACAGCGCCACGCTATCACCGCGCATGCGGGTTGTCCGAGAGGTTTTCGCCGTAAAAGCGGATGGCGGGTGCCGGAAGCCACAATTCGCGGCACCCGAACTGCCACGCACGCTTGGGAGTCACGACGCTGCAGGGTGCACCGGGGCCGGGAGTACTCTCGGCGAGATGACGGCGACTCTTCCGGCCGACGCTCATGTGCACAGCGAGTGGTCGTGGGACTGGGGCTCGGATCCAGCCTCCCGAGGCTCAATGGTCCGCACCTGCGAGCGCGCGATCCGGATCGGACTCCCGGCGATCGTGTTCACCGAGCACCTCGACTTCGAGCACGACTGGAGAGTCCACCACGGCGACATCGGAGAGCACGCTCAGAAGTACGTCGACGAGAGCGGCCATGCGCGGCTGCCCGACTTCGACGTCGAGGGCTATCTCACGGCGATCGAACGGTGCCGCCACGACTTCCCCGAACTGCGCATCCTCACGGGCGTGGAGTTCGGGCAGCCGCACCTGCGCGACGCGCACGCCGCAGATCTGCTCTCCAGTGGGACGATCGATCGCATCAACGGGTCATTGCACATGCTCCCCTTCGACGGCGTCGACCGTACCGAGCCGACCACGTTGTACCGCCACATGCCGGCGGACGACGTGATGTGGAGGTATCTCGAGGAGATCCCGCGCATGGTCGCCGGGTCGGACTCCTTTGCGGTGTTCACGCACATCGATTACGCCGTGCGCTCCTGGCCGGTCGCGACCGCAGGACCCTTCGATCCCCGCAGGTTCGAAGACGGATTCCGGGCTGGGATGCGCGCGATCGCGGAGTCGGACCGGGCCCTCGAGATGAACACCCGGCGGCTCTGGCCGTGGATCCCGCAGTGGTGGGCGGAGGAAGGCGGGCGTGCCGTCACGTTCGGCAGCGACGCCCACGGACCCGACATGCTCGCCGCTCATTTCCCGGAGGCGACGGCGATGCTCGAGCACTTCGGATTCCGGCCGGGCGCCCGTGCCGAGGACTTCTGGATCCGCTGACCTGAAAGGCGCGCGAGGTGCACCGGCGGAGAGAGACTGTCGATCGGGACGACGTCCGATCGTCATCCCGGTGAACGGCCGTCGCCCGGGCCATACTCTTCACAGCTGCGGCGGCTGAGATTGGAGCCATCATGTCGGACCACACCGGGCCCCTGGATATCCGCTTCACCGCCACGCTCGGCAAAGCTCAGCCGGGAGACACCTGGACCTGCGTGAAGCTGCCCGACTCCGCCACCATCTTCGGCACCCGCGGACTCGTCAAGGTGGCGGGCACCGTGGACGGGCACCCGTTCGAGGGGGCCTTCATGGCCCTGGGCGACGGGACGCACAAGCTGCCGATCAACGCCGAGGTCAGAAGAGCGATCGGCAAGACCGACGGCGACTCCGTGGACGTCCACCTCACCCGGCGCCGCTCCTAGCGCCGATGCCGGCGTCGTCAGTCCACGGGTGGTCGCCGCAGCCGCTTGACGTCGGTGCGCCGCTTCTTCTCACCCAATCGCCGTTCCTTGGCGCCCCGCGTCGGCTTCGTGGGTCGTCGCGACGGCGAAGGCGGCCGGAGCGCGTCGGCGACGACCGCCGCGAGCCGTGCGCGCGCGGCATCCCTGTTCCGCAATTGCGCGCGATGCTCGGATGCCGCGATCGTCAGCACTCCGTCGACCAGCCGGCCGCTCAGCCGCTCGAGCAGCCTCTCGCGTTGATGCGGGGACAGCACCGCCGAACGCGAGGCGTCCCACACCAGTTCCGCCCGCGAGTCCGCCGTGTTCACCCCCTGCTCGCCGGGGCCGGATGACCGCGAGAACCGCCAGGTCAGCTCGGACTCGGGGATCGTGACCCCATGGCCGATCCGAAGGCCGGGGCGATGAGGGGCAGGCATGCCTCCATCTTCCTCCCCGGCTGAGCACACGTCGGGGCACGTTCCGGTTCCCGACGGGTCGGGCCCGGCATCTTCGTGCGACCGTTGGCAGCTGCGCAAGCCCCCTCTCTTCTTGCAGATGCCTGCCTAGTCTCGCCTGCAGGGAGATCTCAGACGCGACAGCCGCCGATCGCGGTCAGCGGGTGCCGCCATGCGAGGGGAGGGACCATGTCCGAGCAGCAGGCGCATCATCAGGTGGTGGTGATCGGCGGGGGCAACGGCGGCATCTCGGTCGCTGCGCGACTGCGTCGCTCCGGCGTCGACGACATCGCCATCATCGAACCGCGCGAGCAGCACGTGTACAAGCCGCTGTTCTCGCATGTCGCCGGCGGCACCGCACGCGCCGGCATCACCGTACGCCCGCAGCGAGAGGTGATGCCGAGAGGCGTGGAGTGGATTCTGGATGCCGTCACCGCCGTCCAGCCCGACGCGAACGCCGTCGTGCTCGAGAGCGGTGACCGCGTCACCTTCGACCAGCTCATCGTGTGTCCGGGCATCCAGCTCGACTGGGACCGCGTGCCGGGGCTGGCCGAGGCGATGCAGACGCCGGCAGCGGCATCCCATTACGAATTGGAGCTGGCGCAGAAGGCGTCGCTGCTCCTGCGCGACCTGAAGGAGGGCACGGTCGTCTTCACTCAGCCCGACGGGCCTGCCTCGTGCGCGGGAGCCGCACAGAAGCCGATGTATCAGGCGTGCGACTACTGGCGGGCCACCGGGGTGCTGGACAAGATCCGAGTCGTGATGATCGTGCCGACGGAGACCGCGTTCATCCCGCCGTTCGATCGCGAGCTCGAACGCAAGATCGAGGAGTACGGCATCGAGCTGCGCACCCGCTCGGTGCTCCTCCGGGTGGACCCCGCGGCACAGGAGGTCGTGATCGGCGGTCCGGACGGGCCCGAGCACCTGCACTACGACGTGCTCAACGTCGAACCGCCGCAGTCCGCACCGGATTGGCTCAAGGCGTCGGTGCTGCCGGCGCCGGGGTCATCGGGAGGGTTCGTGGAGGTCGACCCGCGGACGCTGCGGCATCCGCGCTTCCCCCAGGTCTGGGCTCTCGGCGACGCCGCCGCGACCACCAACTCGAAGTGCGGGGGCGCGCTGCGCAAGCAGACGTGGGTGCTCGCCAAGAACCTCTCGAGGGTGCTCCGAGGGAAGGAGCCGAAGGCGAGCTACGACGGCTACGCGGTGTGCCCGTTCACCGTCTCGCGGTCGACGGTCGTGTGGGCGGAGTTCGACGACACGGGCAAGCAGAAGCCGACGATCCCGTTCTTCCGGCGGATGTACCGGGAGAGCCGGCTCTCGTGGATCTTCGACCGGCACGTTCTGCCCTGGGTCTACTGGAATCTCATCCTGACCGGGCGCGTCTGACCCGACCGCGGTCGGTGCGGCAGGGGGCGAACGGGCGAGCGGCGGCCGGCCACCGATGCGCGCGGCGTAGCCTGTGGATATGGCCTTTCCCCCACTCGTCGAGCCCCTCGCCGAGCTGAGCGACGCCGAACGCACGCGCACCGCGCGCCACCGCGTGCTCGCCGGCTTCGGCGATCTCGCACAGCGCCGCCTCGCCGCCGCCCATATCGCGGTCGTGGGGGCAGGCGGTCTCGGCTCGCCCGCCGTGCTGGCCCTTGCGGCCGCCGGAGTCGGCACCATCACCGTGATCGACGACGACCTGGTCGAGGCATCCAATCTGCAACGGCAGGTGATGCACCGTGTGGGCGATGTCGGTGCGGCCAAGGTCGACTCCGCCGTCCGCATCGCCGCCGACCTCTCGCCCACCACCCTGGTGCGGCCGGTGCAGGCAGTGCTCACGCCGGCCAACGCCCGCGACCTCCTCGCCGGCGCGCACGTCGTCATCGACGGCACCGACACGTTCGAGACCCGCGAGGCGGTGGCCGCCGCGTGCGAGCACCTCGGCGTACCGCTCGTGTGGGGCGTCGTGCAGGAGTTCCACGCACAGGCGACGGTCTTCTGGTCGGCGCCTCCCGCCGGCGCGACGCCCGTCCGCCTCGCGGATCTCTACCCTCCGGATGCCGGACGCGAGGCCCCCACCTGCGCACAGGTCGGCGTGCTCGGCGCGCTCTGCCTGCAGGTCGGCGCACTTCTGGCCACAGAGGCCATCAAGCTCGTCACGGGCATCGGCGAGCCGCTCCTCGGACGCGTGCTGGTGCTCGACGCCCTCCGCGGCCGGACCGACGAGGTGCCGCTGCGTCCCGCCGCCACGCACCGGGCCGGCGAGGCCGTCGTCGCCGATCCGTCAGCAGCCCCCGCTCCCTCACCGGCCGGCCCGCCGAGCATCCCGCAGCTGAGCCCGGCCGAAGCCCTCGCCGCCCAGCGTGCCGGCGCCGTGCTGTTGGATGTGCGCGAGCCTTTCGAGACCGCGCGCGGCGTCATCCCCGGCTCGATGCTGCTGCCGCTCGGCGACGTGCTCGCCGAGCCGCGACGAGTGGAGGCTTCCCGCGTGGTGGTGGTGTGCCAGGTCGGCATGCGCGCGCAGCGCGCGGCAGTGGCCCTGCGCGGCGCAGGGATCGAGGCATCCGTCCTCGCCGGCGGCATCGACGCGTGGACCCGCGACGGAGCGCGCACGGCGGTCGGCGCGTGAGCGGCTTGCGCACCGTCGAGGAGCACCTCGCCGACGCGCTCGCGGCCGCCGAGCCGCTGGAGTCAGAGCGCGTCACCCTTGCCGCCGCCCACGGTCGCACGCTGCGTGAACCGGTGCGTGCCGCCGTCGACATCCCGGTCTTCGACAACTCGGCGATGGACGGGTTCGCCGTCCGCTTCGCGGATGTCGCGGATGCCGACCCCGTCACCCCGGCGACCCTCCGCGTCGTCGCGGACCTGCCCGCCGGCACCGACGCCGACCCGGCACTCGCTCCTGGTGAGGCCGCCCGCATCATGACCGGGTCGGCGGTCCCGACTGACGCCGACGCCATCGTGCCGTTCGAGGACACCGCCGGTGGGCTCGCGGACTCCCTCGGCTCGATCGCGGTGCTGAGGGTCCCGCGTGCCGTGGGCGCCCACATCCGTCGCGCCGGGGAGGACGCCCGCGCCGGCGACGAGGTGCTCTCCGCCGGAGAACTGCTCGGCCCGCTGCAGCTGGCCGCCGCCGCGGCGGCGGGCGTCGCCGAGGTCGTCGTCTCACGGCGTCCCCGCGTCGCCGTCATCTCGACGGGCAGCGAGCTCGTCGAGCCCGGCTCTCCCCTGCGCCGAGGTCAGATCCCCGAGTCGAACAGCGTGCTCCTCGCCATCCTCGCCACGGAGGCCGGAGCCCAGCTCGTGCGCCGCGCCAGCGTGCCCGACGAGGGCGACGCCCTCGACGCGCTGCTCGCCGAGGTGACGGATCCGCGGTCGCCGGATCGCGCCGACGTCGTCGTCTTCTCCGGCGGCGTCAGCGCCGGTGCCTACGAGGTGGTCAAGACCGCGCTCGCCGGGACCATGGTCTTCTCGAAGGTGGCCATGCAGCCGGGCAAGCCGCAGGGCTTCGGCCGCCTCGAGGCCGGCACCCTGCTGTTCGGGCTGCCGGGCAATCCCGTGAGCGCGGCGGTCTCGTTCGAGGTGTTCGTGCGGCCGGTTCTGCTGCGGCTGCAGGGTCGCCAGGCCATCGACCGCCCCGTCCTCGCGCTCCAGGCGGGAGCCGGCTGGCGGACACCGCCGGCGCGGCGCCAATACCTGCCCGTCACGATCGACCGCTCCGACCCGGCCGCGTGGCGCGCGATCCCGGCGACGAGCGGCGGATCCCATCTCGCCGGCGGACTCGGCCGCGCCGAGGCATATGCCGTCGTGCCCGCCGAGGTCGACGCGGTGGCGGCGGGCGATGTCGTGGATGTCATGCTGATCTCATGAGTGCGCCGGAACAGCCGATCTTCACCCACCTCGACGCCGCGGGGAACGCGCGCATGGTGGATGTCACGCTCAAGCAGCCGACCGTGCGCTCCGCCACCGCCCGCGCCTTCGTGCGCTGCGCGCCCGACGTCGTCGCCGCGCTGCGCGATGGCACCGTGCCCAAGGGCGATGTGCTGGCCGTCGCCCGGATCGCCGGCATCCAGGCCGCCAAGCGCACCCCCGAACTGCTGCCGCTCGCGCATGTCATCGGCGTCCACGGCGCGGCGGTCGACCTGGCCATCGAAGACGGCGGTGTCGCGATCGAGGCGACCGTGCGCACCGCCGATCGCACCGGCGTCGAGATGGAGGCGCTGACCGCCGTGTCGGTGGCCGCTCTCGCCGTCGTCGACATGGTGAAGGGGCTCGACAAGGGCACGTCGATCGATCACGTACGCATCGTGACGAAGACCGGCGGCAAGAGCGGCGACTGGCACCGCCCGGACGAGAGCTGATGTCCGTTCGCGACCCGCACTCGCCCCTCAGCCTCGGCGCGATCCTGCTGGCCGGCGGCCGCGGCACGCGCGTCGGCGGGGCCGTGAAGCCGCTCTTCGAGGTCCGCGGCAGCACGCTGCTGGCGGCGGCGGTGACGGCGGTGACGGATGCCGGAGCCCGGCCGATCACGGTGGTGGCACCCGTCCTCGACGAGACGCTCCCCGTGGCCTGGGTGCGGGAGGACCCGCCGTTCGGCGGCCCCGCCGCGGCGGTCGTGGCGGCGCTCGATGAGTGGTCGGCGGAGACCGACCCGGAATGGACGCTCGTGCTCGCCTGCGATCTGCCCGGCGTGGGCGAGGCCGTGCGCCGCCTCGTGAACGACATCCCGCTGCTCCCCGCCGACACCGACGGCGTGTGTCTCGGCGACGCCTCGAGCCGCCCGCAGTGGCTCACCGGCGCCTACCGCACGCGGGCGCTGCGGCAGGCGGCATCCGCTCTTCCCGGTCGCGGACGGGACCTTCCGGTGCGGGCGATCGCCGACGAGCTCGCGATCGCCGTCGTCGCGGCGCCCGACGACCTGACCCGCGACGTCGACACGTGGGAGGATCTGAACGAGGCCCGCGCTCGGGTCGATCGCGCGCACCAGGTCGATCGCGCGCACCAGGCCGATCCCGCACCGCACCACCCACGCCCGGAGGAGTCGTCATGAGCGAGCAGTCCCGCACCCTTCCCCCCGAGGCCCTCGACGCCTGGGCGGCCGTGCTGCGCGAGCGGTTCGGGCTCGCGCCCGAAGACGTCCCGGTGTCGCTCATCCTCGATCTCGCGCGCGACGTCGCGAACGACGTCGCACGCCCGGCGGCGCCCTTCAGTACCTTCGTCGCCGGCCTCGTCGCGGGCCGCAGTGGCGGATCCCCCGCCGACATCGAATCCGCCGTGGCGGCGATCACCGAACTCGCCCGAGACTGGGAGCACGAGGCCTGATGGCCGTCGTCCGCTACTTCGCCGCCGCACAGGAGGCGACCGGCCGGGACTCCGAGCGCCGCACCGAGGCGACCCTGGGAGAGCTGCGCCGCGCGGTGTCCGAGGAGTTCCCGGGGCTGGGCGGCATCCTGCCGCGCTGCGCCGTGCTCGTCGGCGGCTCACGCGTCGACGACGACACGCCCCTCGGCGACGACGACCTGATCGACGTGCTGCCGCCCTTCGCCGGCGGCTGATCCCCTTCCGGGGTGCGGGGCCTTCCGGCCGCGGCGCTCAGCCGCCGAGGCCCAGCCAGGTGGCGGTGCCGTCGGATTCGACCTGGCGCTTCCAGACCGGCAGGTCGGTCTTGATCGTCTCGATGAGCGTGCGGCACACCGCGAACGCCTCGGCGCGGTGGGCGGACGCGACCGCGATCACGACGGCGGCGTCCCCGACGTGCAGCGTGCCCACCCGGTGCGACACCGCGACAAGCGCTCCGGTGGCCCCGATCGCCGCGGCGGCCAGGCGGGTGAGCGCGGCTTCGGCGTCAGGATGCGCCGAGTACTCGAGGGCGACGACGGCGGCCGCGGCATCCGGATCGTGATCCCGTACGCGACCGACGAACGTCGTCACGGCGCCCATGCGGGAATCGTCGACGGCGCGCAGGTGCGCGTCGAGATCGAGCGGCTCGGCGCTGATCGCAGCCACCCGCACGGCGTCGGTCGACACGGCCATCAGTGGTCCCCTCCACCGAGCTGGTCCAGCAGGTGACGGGCGACCGACAGCACCACCGGCATCCCATCCGTCACGCCGCCCGGAGACCCGGGCAGGTTGACCACGAGCGCGCCGTGCGGGTCGACGACGCCGGCGATCCCGCGCGTCAGCATGCCGGCGGGCTTCTCGGCCGCACCCCGTCGACGCAGCTCTTCGGCGATGCCCGGTACCTGGCGGGTCACGACGCGGGCGGTGCCCTCCGGCGTCTGGTCGCGCGGCGAGGCGCCGGTGCCACCCGTGGTGACGATCAGCTTCACGCCCGCGACGACCTCGGCTGTCAGCGCGCGCTCGACGCTGTCGGCACCGTCGGGCACCACGACGGCGTCGGCGCAGTCGAAGCCCGCCTCCCGCAGTGCCGAGACCGCGATCGGCCCGCTGGCGTCGGGGCGGGCGCCCTCGGCGGAGCGATCGGAGACGGTGATGACGGCGGCGCGGGTCATGCCTCCAGCCTAGGCACGCGCCGGGCTCTCAGGTGCGGCGTGCGAGCCGCACCACCACGGACTTGGATGTCGGCGTCCCCGAGACGTCGGCGACGGAGTCAAGGGGAACCAGCACGTTCGTCTCCGGGTAGTACGCGGCGGCGTTGCCCCGCGGCGTGCGGTAGGCGACGATGCGGAACTCCTCCGCCCGCCTCTCCTGCAGCGCCCCGTCGGCCCCCCGCCACTCCGACACGAGGTCGACGATGTCGTTCTCCGCGAAGCCCAGCGCGACGATGTCCTTGGCATTGACCAGCACGACCCGCCGCCCGCCGTGGATGCCGCGGTACCGGTCGTCCTTGCCGTAGATCGTGGTGTTGTACTGGTCGTGCGAGCGCAGCGTCTGCAGCAGCAGGCGTCCGCGCGGGATGCGCGGGTACTCCAGCGGGTTCACCGTGAAGCGCGCCTTGCCGTCGGCCGTCGCGAAGCGGCGCGCATCGCGCGGCCCGTTCGGCAGGTGCAGCGTGCGGCCCTTGTCGATGCGCTCCTCGTAGTCGTCGAATCCGGGGATGACGCGGGCGATGTGGGCGCGGATGAGCGCGTAGTCCGCTTCGAGCGCCGCCCAGTCCGCGTGCGGGACGTTGCGCTCCCCGTCGACACGCTCCGGAGCTCGGCCGGCGGCGGACTCGCGGTCTCTGTGGACCGGCGACTGCGTCCCGTCGGACTCCTCGGCCGCGGTGCGCTCCGGGTACCCACGGTCGTGCCGCGTCGCGTCCGCACCATGCGCCGCGGCATCCGTCACCGGCTCAGGTGATGTCACCGACTCAGGACGATCCCCGCCCGCGACGTCCTTCCCCCGTGACATCACCTGATCTCGCGACGACGAACCGCCGCCGGCACCCGTGGATCCGAAGACCAGGCCGCTCAGGCGGGCGACGATCGCGACCTCGCTGAGCATCTCCTCGGACGGCGGGGCGAGCCGGCCCCGCGACGCGTGCACCGCGCCCATTGAGTCCTCGACCGTGACCCGCTGCTCGCGGCCGCCGCGGCGGTCGCGGTCGGTGCGGCCCAGGGTCGGCAGGATGAGCGCGCGGCGCCCGGTGACGACGTGCGAGCGGTTGAGCTTGGTCGACACGTGCACGGTCAGCCCGACACGGGCCATGCCCGCCTCGACGACCGCGGTGTCGGGGGTCGCCGAGACGAAGTTGCCGCCCATGCTCATGAAGAACCGCACGCGGCCGTCGCGCATCGCGCGGATCGCCCCGACCGTGTCGAAGCCGTGCTCGCGCGGGGAGGCGAAGGCGAACTCCGTGTCGAGCGCGTCGAGGAACGTCGCGGACGGCTTCTCGTAGATGCCCACGGTGCGGTCGCCCTGCACGTTGGAGTGCCCGCGCACCGGGCACACTCCGGCGCCGGGTCGGCCGATGTTGCCCTGCAGCAGGAGCATGTTCACGACGTCGCGCAGCGTGGGCACGGAGTGCTTGTGCTGGGTCAGTCCCATCGCCCAGCAGACGATCGTCGCCTTCGACGTGCGCACCGTCTCAGCCACCCGGCGCAGCGCCTTCTCCGGAAGACCCGTGGCGGTGACGAGGTCGCGCCACGAGGCATCCGTCATCGCCTGGCGGTAGGCGTCGAAGCCGCTGGTGTGCGCCGCGAGGAACTCGTGGTCGAGCACACCCCCGTCGGTCTCCTCGGCCTCGAGGAGGTGCTTGCCGATCGCCTGGAACAGCGCCTGATCGCCGCCGAGCCGGATCTGCAGGAACTGGTCGGCGAGCTTCGTGCCGCCGAACGCCACGCCCCGCACCGTCTGCGGGTTCTCGAAGCGGATCAGTCCCGCCTCGGGCAGCGGGTTCACGGCGATGATCGTCGCCCCTCGCTGCTTCGCCTTCTCGAGCGCCGCGAGCATGCGCGGGTGGTTCGTGCCGGGGTTCTGCCCGGCGACGATCAACAGGTCGGCCTCGTGGACGTCGTCGATCGAGACGGTGCCCTTGCCGATGCCGATGGTCTCGGTCAGCGCCGATCCGGACGACTCGTGGCACATGTTCGAGCAGTCGGGCAGGTTGTTGGTGCCGAGCCCCCGCACGAGCAGCTGGTACAGGAACGCCGCTTCGTTCGATGTGCGTCCCGACGTGTAGAACACGGCCTCGTCAGGGTCGTCCAGCGTCCTCAGCTCGTCGGCGACCAGCGTGAGCGCGTCGTCCCACGAGATCGGGCGGTAATGCGATGCCCCCTCCTCCAGCAGCATCGGGTGCGTCAACCGTCCCTGCTGCCCGAGCCACCAGTCGTCGTGGCCGCGCAGCGCGTCGAGCGAATGCGCCGCGAAGAACTCCGGCCCCACGCGCCGCAGCGTCGCCTCCTCGGCGACCGCCTTCGCGCCGTTCTCGCAGAACTCGGCGATGTGACGCTTGTCCTCCTCGGGCCACGCGCATCCGGGGCAGTCGAAGCCATCCTTCTGGTTGACGCGCAGCAGCGTCTGCACCGACCGGGCCACGCCCATCTGCTCATTGGCGATCTCCAACGCGTGCAGCACCGCGGGCACACCGACCGCGACCTTCTTCGGTCGGGTGGAGCGCACACGCGTCTCGTCGATATCGGCTCTCGGGGGCTTCGTCGCCATACACCCAGGCTATGCCTCGCCCGGGCGCCGAGGGCGCCTCACGACATGTGAGCGGTTCCGCTTTGGATGACGGATGCGGCGACCGCCGGCATCCGCCCGGGAAGTCGTCCCACGCCCCTCAGCCACCCCACCACGCGCGCGCCGTACCGCGCAGGTCGTCTCGCGCCACCGCCCCGTGACCCGGCGCCGACACCGACGCCCGCGAGTCGACCGATGCGGCCCGGTTGTCGCCCATGACCCACACAGAGCCCTCGGGCACGGTCACGCGGAACGGGATGTCGCCACCCGGGCGAACCGCGCCGGCATAGGCCTCCTCGATCGGCGCTCCGTTGAGGAGCAGCCGCCCGGTTCCCGCCTCGCAGCACACCACCACGTCGCCCGCGACACCGACGACCCGCTTCACGAGGAGCGCGTCCCGTGTGCCCGACCATCCTTCGCGGTCGGTCAGGAGGACGACGTCTCCGCGACCGGGTGGACTCCACCGGTCGAACAGGACCGTGTCGCCGCTGTGCAGCGTCGGGTTCATCGAGTCGTTGTGCACGGTCGCCACGCCGAGGGCTGCGGCGAGCGCGAGCGCTGCACCGGTGGGGATCACAAGGGCTGCGAGCCAGACGAGCGCCCGAGCCCTGCCCACGGATCGACGGACCGCTCCCGAGCCGGCGACGATCGTCACGGCGCCTCGGCGAGCAACGTCGACATCGCGGTGATCTCGCGCTGCTGTTCGACGAGCACGTGCTTGCCGGATGCGCGCACGTACGCATTGGATCCCTCGCGGACCGCGCTCTCCGCCATCTCGAGGGCGCCCTCATGATGCGCGATCATCAGCTCGAGGAATATCCGATCGGCCGCAACGCCGTCGGCTGCATCGAGGGCCGCGAGCTGCTCGACGCCGGCCATGCCCTTCATCTGCGTGTGCGGGTGATCGCCGCACCCGCTCGGCACCGCTCCGGCGGCGGGCTGTGCGCCACCGTGACCGTCATGGCCGCCGCTCGAACCGCCGGCGGGGATCGCACCGCGCCAGGCGTTCTGCCATGCCCGCATCGTCTCGATCTCGGAGGTCTGGTCGGTCGCGATGAACTCGGCGAGCGCCCGCGTGCGCTCGCGAACCCCGGTGGCGCCCAGGACCAGGCTGCTGAGCTCGAGCGCCTGTTCGTGGTGCGGGATCATGCCCTCGATGTAGCAATGGTCCTCGACGGTCGGGTAGGCGGCGGCGGCGGCATCGGTCCTCGCGCCCGCAGGGGCCGCCTGCGGCGCCGATTCCGGACTCGTCGTCAGACTGAGCCCGACGGCCCCGACCGCCACGATGGCCGTCGAAAGGGCCAGCACGACGCCGAGGGCGGCGATACGACTGCGCATGGACGAGTCCTCTCAGATCTGGATGCCGCGGGCCGAGCCTCCGCGACACGGGGGTTCCCGCGGGGCGACGCGACCGGCGCGTCGCCCCGCGGGTGTGGATCAGGCCGCGTGCACCTTGGCCGCCTGCTGGCGGCGCAGGTGCCACGATGTGGCCGCCAGTCCGGCGCCTGCGGTGAGGAGCAGGAGGCCCGACAGCGCCCAGTTGTTCGCGTCGGTGCCGGTCGTCGCGAGTGCGCCGAAGATGGCCGCGGGCGACGCGGACGCCACCGTGAACGATCCCTGCGCGACGGCCGACGAGGTCTGCCCCGTCAGGACCAGCGAGTGCTCGCCGGCGGGTGTGTCGGACGGCACGATGAACTGCACGCTCACGGCCCCCTCGCTGTCGGCGACGAACGTGCCGACGTCGACCGGGTCGGAGTGCATCACGGCGCTCACGGTCTCACCGGGGGTGAAGCCGCTCGCGGTCGCAGACTGCGCGGCACCCGGCGCGACCTCGGCGCTGTCGAAGGTCACCGGCGCCGCTGCGGGCGCCGTCGAGCCGCCGTTCCCGTTCCCGTTCCCGTTTCCGTTTCCGTTTCCATTCCCGTTGCCGTTGCCGTTGCCGTTGCCGTTCCCGTTGCCGTTGCCGTTCCCGGACTCGGTGGGCGTCGGCGTGGGCTCCGCGGTGGGCTCCGTCGTGGGGGTCGGCGTCGGCGACGCGGTGGGCGTCGGCGTGATGTTCGGGTTGGGCACCCCGCGCATGTCGCCGTTGACCCACTTGCGGCCCTCGGGGATGTTCGGGTTCTGCGCCGCGAAATCACGCGGGTAGAGGGTGAAGCCCTGCCAGTGGATCGGCATGGGGCTCTGGTCCTCGTCGCGGTTGATGTGGTGGAAGCCCACGTTCACCCATGCCACGGGGTCCTCGAGCGTCTCGCCGTCGGCGATGTAGTCGGTGACCATCTGCCCCGCCTTCGACGGGATGAGGTTGTGGCTGGCGTGGATCTCGTCCGACTTGGCCGACGTGAACGCGATGTCGTAGTCGGTCTCGGGGTTGAGATTGTAGGCCTGGTCGCGCGGCACGATGATCTCGTAGGAGCGGGCGTGCCCGTCGGCGTTGATGCTCTCGGGGTTCACCACACGGTAGGCCTCGCGGTTCGAGCCCATCGTCTTGGTCTCGTTCGTGATCTGCGTGAGCTGCGTCTCGAGGATCGCCGTGTGACCGGTGTCGCCCGTGGTCCCGTACTCGCCGGTCGGGGTGGTCGCGAACTTCTCGACCAGCTGGGTGGCGCCGGAGTCGAGGCCGAAGTCCACGCGCCAGAACGCCGAGTGATAGTGGTTGACCGCGAAGTCCTCCTGGCCCGGGGCGATCGGCCACCCCTGGTTCACGACGTCGACGTAGTCGTTGGGCGACAGGTCGCCGGTGGCGCCGAGGCGCACCGAGATCTCGCCGTCGTCGTGGAATCGGTACTCGGTCTGGTACTCGTACCAGCCGATGCGCGACACGGTGTGCAGCACGAGATCGGTGCCCTGCGCGGCGTAGAGGGCGTCGCGTGCGATGTTGGAGCGGTACGCGAGTCCCGACTCCTCTTCGCCGATGCAGACGGCGGGGATCGCGCCGCGAGTGGCGTCGACCCACGAGGTTCGGACCTCGCCGACCGGGCAGTCGACAGCCTCGATGGCCTGCAGACGGCGCCCGCCGACCTGGTACGTCGTCACGTCGTTGTACTCCGTGGCGCCGGTGTCGTAGGGCACGTTCAGCTGGGCCAGCGCGATCGAGTCGAGCACGAGGATCGGCGCCGCGTCGTCCCGCGGCTGATAGGCGATCTTGTCGAGCACGAGCCCGCGATAGGTGTCGAGGCGCCAGCACATCTGCCAGCTGGATCCGGATTCGAGGGTCTTCGAGACGAGGGAGTCGCCGGAGCAGGATGCCTCGGTGACCGTCTGGGCAGAGGCCGCCGCCGGAGCGGACAGCACGAGGCCGCCCGCCAGCAGAGCCATCGCGGTGCCCGCGCCGAGCAGGCGGCGGAGGGGGTTTCGTTTCATCGGGAGGGTCTCCATGGTCATGAGATGGACAGGACGGCCCGCGTCGACAGGTTGACGACGTAGGTGCTGGTGGTGAGGAACGAGCCGCCGTCTACCTGGGCGAGCAGCTGCACGCACCGGTCGACGCCGCACGACTCGGCGCCGAAGGAGCCGGCATCCGTGACGAACGAGTGGGCGGTGACGATCACCTCGGCGGATGCCGGGGTCAGGGCTGAACCACCGGTGAGCGCGGCGAACTCGTCGACGACGGGCTGGGCCGCGTCCGAGTCGAGCAGCAGCTCCCACGCGAGCGAGGTCTCGGCATCCGTCGGAGCGGGCTGGGTGCCGGAGGCGCGGTCCACGGACTCGACCGCTCCGGTCGTCGCGTTGACGATCATGCTGACCGTCTCGTTGGTGGCGTAGTCGTAGTACAGCGAGATCAGGCGCCGCTGCCGGTCGGAGTATGCCTGCGGGTCGGCCACGTCGGTGGAGAGGAACTGCAGTCCCGGCTCGCCGAACACGTCCTCGCCGGCCGCGAACGCCGCGTCCTGTGCACCGACGAAGCGCACGTACTCGACCTCGGCACCCGACAGCGCGTCGTAGGCGGCCGCGATCTTCTCGGGCTTGGCGACTTCCTCGGCCTTCTCGGGGGCGTCCTCATCCGTGCTGTCGGCGGCGATGGGGGTGGATGCCGTGATCTCGGGCGACGAGGTCGCCTGAACGGCGGTCTGCGTCGCGAAGACGAGCGCGACGGCGGCGGCCGCCGCGGCGGCTGCGGAGCCGATGCCCAGGATGCGCGGTGTGAGCAGTCGGCCGCGCAGTGTCGGCCGCTGCCGCGAGGGGGGCGGCGAGTCCCCTTCGGGAGAGAGCTGTTGTTCGGTCACAGGGTTCCTTTCGACGGCGATGACGCGGCTCGCACCCGCGTCGGGCCGATTCTTCGCCCGCGCCGTTTCCCCGCCGTATGGGACGGCGAACGCCGAGCGAAATCCTGATGAGACGACACCCGCCGATCCCGGCCCGCTCATCTCACGCCGTGTCACGCGGCCGAAACACGGGCCGCCGTTTACGGCAACGCGCGCCCGGTAGCGTCGCCGCCAGCCGCACAGCGGCGAGCGCCGGCACCGAGGAGGACGCGTGAGCACTGCACTCGCAGATGCGATCGAGCGGGCGCGGCCGCGGAATGACCTGGGAACCAGCTCACCCTTCGCCGGCCTGCGCCGTCGCCACGCCCACACGATCGACGTCGTCGCCCAGTCCGTCGCGGCCACCGCGCCCGCCGGAGTCCTGCTGATCCATCCCGCCGCCGCCTACGCCCGCAGCGGATCGTTCGGTTTCCTCGACATCGCGATCACGATCACGCTCGTGGTGGGCGTCGGCCTGGTGATCGGCATGTTCGCGCGCCGCATCGCGAGCACGGGCTCGCTCTACACCTTCGCGGCGCGCGGCCTCGGCTCCCACGTCGGACTCGTGACCGGCGCCGCCCTGGGAATCGGCTACCTCGCGGTCGCCATGAACACGCTGGCGTCGGGCTCGCAGCGACTCGCGAACCTCCTCAGCGGCGGGACCGCTCCCCCATGGCTCGTGGTCGTCCTCCTCACCGCGTTCGGCGGCATCATCGCCCTGGTGGTCGCCCGCGGACTGCGGATGTCGACCCGCATGCTGCTGGTGCTCGAGTCGATCGCGGTGGTGACGGTGCTGATCCTCTCGATCGCCGCGCTCAGCCTCACCCGGTGGGATCTGGGGTTGCTCGTCCCACGTCCGTCGGACTTCTCGCTCGAGGCGATCATCACGGGCGTCGCCTTCGCCCTCATCGGCTTCGTCGGCTTCGAGAGCGGCGCCGCCCTCGGCCCGGAGACGCGCCGTCCCTTCGCGTCGGTCCCGCGCGCCGTGATGGTGAGCGTGGGGGCGACGGGCCTGGTCATGCTGGTCGGAACGGCCGCGCAGCTGTCGATCGTGGCGGAGCGTCCGGGTGCGGCATCCCTCGCCGCCGTGACAGGCCTCTCGGGCCTCATCGACGTGATCGTGGCGATCTCGTTCCTCGCCTGCGCCCTGGCGATGACGAACGCGGCGACGCGGCTCGGGTTCGCGATGAGCCGCGAGGGCCTGCTGCCGGCGGCCTTCGGCCGGGTCTCGGGTCGCGGCGTGCCCGCGGTTGCCGGCGTGCTGCTCGCGACGGTGGTGGCGGCGGTGCCGGTCGCCGTCCTCGCGGTCGGCGGCAGCCGGCAGGACATGCGGATCGTCACCTCGCCGGCGTCGATCATCGGCTTCGTGCTGGCCTACGCACTGGTGTGCGCGGCGGCGCCGGTCTTCCTCGCGCGCATCGGCGAGCTCACGGTGCGCGCGGTGGCCATCAGCGCACTGCCGCTCGCCGGCCTCTTGTGCGTGCTCGGGTTCTATCTCGCTGCGACACTGCGCGACAACCCCGGCGGACTGCTGTGGGCGGCCGCCATCCTCGCCATCGTCGTCGGGGCCGGCTCGCTGCGGCTGGCACGTCACCCGCGCGTGGCAGCACGGATCGGCGTACACGATTGGCCGGTCGACTCGGACTGCATCGAAGGGCCGGCGCGGGCGTGAGCGGCGCGGGTCTCGCGGGCGACTCGCGGCTTCCTGAGAAGGGCCTCGGCCTCGCGCTGGAGATCCTGGAACAGGTCGCGCGCGACGACCGCGGCGCATCCGCCGCCGAGATCGCCCGTGCCGTCGGCGCACCGCGGGCGACGGTCTACCGTGTGGTCAACTCCCTGGTTCGCGATGAGTATCTCGTGCGGCGACCGGACTTCTCCGGGTTCCTCCTCGGCACCCGCGTGCTCGAGCTCGCCGCGATCGTGGGTGCCCGCACTCGACCTGCCCACGCGGACGTCGTGGATCGCCTGCGCAGTGAGACGGGAGAGGCAGTGCACCTGTTCGCCTTCCACCGCTCAGGGCTGCTGGTGATCGACGAAGACCCCGCGCGGCCGCTGTCGGACCCTGATGCGCTGCTGGCCGACCCCACGCGATCGGCGATCGGGCACCTCTGGCTCGTCGCCCATCCCGATCGCCGTCTGCCGCAGGCGCCCTGCTGGCGGATCGACGCAGCGTCCGGCGACGTCCGCGCCATTCGCGAGGCGTATGCGGTCCGCGGCTACACCGAGCAGGTCGCGCTGCTCAACTCCGACCGCGGGTGCTTGGCGGTGCCGATCCACGACGACGCCGCCCGCCCGGTCGGAGCGGTGACCCTGTCGACCTCGATCTCGCGCCTCTCTGTCGCCGCACGCCACGTCGGCGCGCTTCGCGGGGCGGCGCACGCGCTCGCTCCGATCGGCGCGCTCAGCGACTGGTGATGCGCCGCCGGCTTCGCCACGAGAACGCGACGCCGTCGTTGCGAAGCCGGGGGCTCCGGCGATCAGGGCGCGGCGCCGAGGATGCCGTCGATCGTCGCCGCATCGGATGCGGCCTGCTCGAGCGCCCGCTGCGCCGCCTCGACGACCTCCGGATGCGGGTCGCCGTCGAGGATCAGCGTGACCAGGGCCACCATGCCGGCGTTCTGGTCGCGCAGGATCTCGGCGAACCGCCGTTCAGCGTCGGGGTGCTGCGCGTCGACGAAGCCCTGCAGCGTGCTCCAGGACGGCATGCCGGGCATCTGCGCGTGGTCGGAACCGTGCCCGCCGCAGGGGCCGTCGGCGGGCGGCTCGAGCGGGCGGGCCTCGGCCCACGACAGGTACCAGGCGCGCAGGTCCTCGAGTTCTTCGGCGTCGCGGGCGGCGACCCCGGTCGCGAACCCGAGGGCGCCCGCGTCGAGCCCGTCCTTGCGCTGCAGCGTCTCGGCGAGCTCCAGCTCCTTGACGCGGTAGTAGATCATCGCCTCGACGTAGCAGTAGTCGTCAGCGGTCACCGCGGAATCGGACGACGACGCGGCCGGCGCCGACGCCGACGTCCCGGGATTCGCCTGGCCCGCCGTGCCCGCACCGATGCCCGACGCCACCGCCAAGGCGATGCCCGCGGCGGCGGTCGCCACAGCGAGCGTCAACGCGACGACGGCGACAGCTCTGCGGCGCACGGGGACCTTCCGGATCAGGAGGGGATCCGCCCACGCCGCGGCGTCGTCACGCTTCGCGCTGCGCGCGCTCGGGAACGTGCGCCGGCGGGGATCGGGACCGTTCAGCGCCTGCCGGTGCCGAAGATCCCGCGGATCACTCCCCCGAGGATAGTCTGCGTCGACTTGGAGTTCAGGATCTGGTCGAGCGGCGACTTCTGGGTCGATCGTGACGTGCGCGTCGTGCCCGCCGTCTTCTTGAGCAGCCGTTCGTACTCCTGCTGCGCCTTCTTCTCTGCAGCGGCGCTCGACTTGTCGGCGGCGGCCTGCTGCTTGTCGATCGCGGCCTTCTGCTTCGCGTACTCGGCGTCGGCCTTCGCCTTCACGAGGGCTGCGTCCTCCGCGGCGGCGGCATCGTCGGCCGCCTTCATCTTCGCGGTGAGGATCTCGCGCGCCGACTCGCGATCGATCGCCGTGCCGTACTTCGCGAGCAGCGGCGACGCCTTCACCGCGGCCTCGATGGCCGGGTCCGGCGTCGGCGACATGAGCCCCTGCGGCGCGCGCAGCCGCGTCCACGCGACCGGAGTGGGAGCGCCCTTCTCACTCATCACGGTGACGATGGCCTCACCTGTGCCGAGTTCCTGGAGCACCCGCTCGAGGTCGTAGCCGGACTTCGGGTAGGTGCCGACGGTCGCGCGCAGTGCCTTGGCGTCGTCGGGCGTGAACGCCCGCAGCGCGTGCTGCACCCGCGAGCCCAGCTGCGCCAGCACGTCGGAGGGCACGTCCTTCGGGGTCTGCGTCACGAAGAAGACGCCCACACCCTTCGACCGGATGAGTCGCACGGTCTGCACGATCGCGGCGAGGAAGTCCTTCGAGGCGTCCTTGAACAGCAGGTGGGCCTCGTCGAAGAAGAAGACGAGCTTGGGCTTGTCGGCGTCGCCCACCTCGGGGAGGATCTCGAAGAGCTCGGCGAGCAGGTACATCAGGAACGTCGAGAACAGCGCCGGCTTGTCGATCACGCCGGGCACCTCGAGCAGGCTGATGATGCCGCGGCCGTCGGGCGCCGTGCGGATGAAATCTGCGACGTCGAACTCGGGCTCGCCGAAGAAGACGTCGGCTCCGGCATCCGCGAAGGTGATCAGCTCCCGCAGGATCACGCCCGCTGTCGCCGCCGACAGCCCGCCGAGCTCCTTGAGCTCGGCCTTGCCCTCGTCGCTGGTGAGGTGGCTGAGCACAGCCCGCAGGTCCGACAGGTCGACGAGCGCGAGGCCGTTCGCGTCGGCGTAGTGGAACACGAGGCCGAGGCTCGACTCCTGCGTGTCGTTCAGGCCCAGCACCTTGCTCAGGAGCAGCGGCCCGAAGCCCGACACGGTCGCCCGCACCGGCACGCCCTTGCCGATGCCGCCCAGCGCGAAGTACTCGGTGGCGGACGCCTCGGGCTTCCAGTCCTGCCCGATCGCCTCGGTGCGCGCGAGCAGCTTCTCGCTGGGCTCGCCCGGCGTCGCGACGCCCGACAGATCGCCCTTGATGTCGGCGGCGAACACGGGCACGCCCTTGGCTGCAAGCTGCTCGGCGAGCCCCTGCAGCGTCCGGGTCTTGCCCGTCCCCGTGGCTCCGGCGACGAGCCCGTGGCGATTCATCATGCCGAGCGGAATGCGGATCTGCGCCGACGGCACCGGGTCGCCGTTGAGCAGCGCGCCGAGGTCGAGAGTGGCCTCCTCGAATGTGTATCCGGAGGTGACCTTCTCGATGTCTTCTTGGTCGAGTGGGCCGGCTTGCGTGGGCGGGATGGTTCGCTGGTTGGGTTCTGTCGGGGTGGCTTGCGTCGGCGAGACAGTCGGTGGGGAAGTTTGTTCCTGCGTCGCCGGGGGCGAGCTGGGCGCTCGCGCGGGCCCTTGGGTCGCATCGGCCGCGGTTTCCCCTGCCGTCGGGATACCTGTGTCCGTGGGTGCGGGCTCGTGGGGAACGGCGGGCAGCGGCTCGCTCGAGGCTAGCGAAGATGAGGATGCGGGCTGCGCGGGAGCGCCGGTCGCCTTTGCCTTGGCCGCGGCGGCCTCGGCGGCGGCGAGCGCGGCCCGGGCCTGCGCGGCCTTCAGCTGTGCTTCGGCGGCGTCCGCCTCGGCGCGCAACCGGGCGAGCTCGGCCTCGGCGGCCAGGATGGCCGGGTCGGTCGCGGTGACGTCGGGCGCGGGCGAGTCGGGCGCGGTCATGCGCTCAGCCTAGTCACGCGCGTTTCGCCGGGGCATCCGTCCCCTCGCGCGCCATCGGAAGGGCGAAGGCGGCCGCCACCAGCAGCGCCGCACCCGCGCCGATCATTGCGCCGCCGACCGTGTCGCTCAGCCAGTGCGCGTGCAGATAGGTGCGGCTGAACGCCATCATCAGCACCCACGCGGCGCCCACCAGGCCCACCCACAGGCGGGGGAAGATCACCGTAGCCGCCACCGCGATCGTCGCCGCGTTCGCCACATGCCCCGACGGGTATGAACCGTAGTCCGACACGATGAGGATGTCTTCGGGGCGCACCCGCCCGAACGCGTGCTTCAGCACCTGCACACCTGCAACGGAGACCGCCTCGGCCGCCAGGAAGTACGCCGCCGCCCACGGGCGCCTCAGCAGGATCAGCCCGATCGCGCCGCCGATGGGCACCACCAGGACGCTGAACCAGCCGCCGCCGACGAAGTTCAGGACCTGAGAGAACCCCGCGACCGCCGGGTACCACCATTCGGCGACGAAGCTGTTCCACGCCGTGTCGATCGGGAAGGGCTCTTCGCCGCGCGAGAAGATCCACCAGCCCAGCAGGCATGACAGCACCACCAGCACAGACCCGGCGACCAGGTAGGTGATGACGGGCACCACCACCCGCCGCTCTGTCGTGGTCATCGCCCCATTCTGCCTGCCAGGCGGAGGTTTGCACCTCATCCGGGCTTTTCCGCGCGCCGCCGCACAGGCCCGACCGTGACGGCGTCGACCGCGTCCGGCAGGATGGGATCCATGCCAGCACGGGCCGTCGATATCGTCCGCGCCTTCATCGCGCCGCTCACCCGCACGCGGGTGTTCCGGCGTGTGCTGGGGCCGCTGCTGCTGCCACCGGTCGAGCGCTTCGTGGCGTGGATCTCTCACGGCCGCGTGCAGGTGAGCGCGCTGCTGGTGCCCTCGCTGGTGCTCCACACCGTCGGGGCGAAGTCCGCCGAGCCGCGTGATGCGGCGCTGATGTACACGCCCGACGGGCGGGGACGTGCGATCGTCGCTGGCACGAACTTCGCCGGCGCACGGCACCCCGCGTGGACGACGAACCTGCTGGCCCACCCGGATGCCGCGATCACCGTCCGGGGGCGCCGCATGCTCGTTCACGCCACCCCGGTGCCCGACGCCGAGCGCGACGCGGTGTGGGCGCGCATCGAGGCCCAGTGGCCGGGCTACCGCAACTACGAGCGCGAGTCCGGCCGCATCGTCCGCCTCTTCCGCCTGCAGCCCGTGGCCGCGGCGGACTGAGAACGGGGTCAGGGAGCGAGGCGCTCCACCGTCCGGGGACGGACGATCAGCCACAGCGCCAGCACGCCGACCACGGCGCAGCCGACCATCACGGAGGCCATCGTGGTGGCCGTGATGCCGGCATCCTTCGCGATCCATCCCACCAGCGGCGAGATGAGCCCTGCGACGCCGAAGTTGGTCGCGCCGACGATCGACTGCGCCGTGCCGGCCGCCTTGCCGTGGCGGTCGAGCGCCAGCACCTGCACGCACGGGAAGGTGAACCCGCACCCGGTCATGAAGACGAACAGGGGAACGATGGTTCCCCAGAGTCCGAGGCCGAGCTGATCGGTGACGATGATGGCGGATGCTGAGACAACGAGCACCGCCGTCGACCACGCCATCACCCACTGCGGACCGAAGCGGGCCGCCAGCCGCGACGCCGTCTGCACGCCCAGCACGACGCCGAGCGAGTTGACGGCGAACATCAGTCCGTACTGCTGGGCGCTCAGGCCATAGCTGAGCTGGAAGAGGAACGACGAGCTGGACAGGTACGAGAACAGGCCCGAGAACGTCATGCCGCCGATGATGAGCACGCCGATGAACACGCGGTCGCTGAAGACGCTGCGGTAGCGCTGCCAGACCGTGGTGGCGCCCCGCTCGTGGCGGCGCGCGGGCGGCAACGTCTCGGGCAGGAACACGATGGCCGAGACGAGCATGATCCCGCCGTACACCGCCAGCACGACGAAGATGCCGCGCCACGGCATGACGGCGAGGAGGGCCGAGCCGACGAGCGGCGCGAGCACCGGGGCGACGCCCGAGACGAGCGCGAGGCGCGACAGCATGACCACGAGGCGGCGTCCGCCGAACAGGTCGCGCACGATCGCGGCGGCCACCACGCCGCCGGCGGCGGCTCCCGCGCCCTGCAGCACGCGGGCCACCGACAGCAGCTCGAGCGTGGGCGCGAGCGCCGCGCCGACGCTGGCCACGACGTGCAGGGCGGTCACCGCCAGCAGCGGCAGCCGCCGGCCGACCTTGTCGCTCAGCGGGCCGACGATGAGCTGCCCCAGCGCGAAGCCGATCATGGTGCCCGTGAGGGTGAGCTGGATCATGGCGGCCGTGGTGTCGAAGTCGGCCTCGAGCACCGGGAACGCGGGCAGGTAGAGATCGATCGTGAAGGGGCCGAGGGCGGTCAGCGCGCCGAGCAGCACGATGTAGAGGACCCGACGGCGGTGCGTGATCGCATCGCCCGGGTGCAGGACGATCGGCGCGGTGGCCGGGTTGCTGCCCAGGGTGCGGATCGCGCCGGTGGACGTCGGGTGCGGGTGCGGCTGCGGTTCGTGCGGCGTGCGGGCCTGGGGCTTCTGGACGGGGGTGGAGGCGGTGTCGAGCAACAGTGGGCTTCGTTTCGTGGCGTGGTTTCGACGGGCGGCGTAGGAGTACGGCATCGACACCGGGCGGTGCGGGCGCACGGAGAGGAACCGGGGGGAACGAGGAGTCCGGCGCTGCCGATCGGCACCAGAACAGGGGAGACGACCGCAAGGTCGAATCGATTCGAGATCCCATGATAACGGATGCCTCCCCCCGACCGCACCCGCGATCCATTCGGCTGGTCGCCGCTGTCGGCGCCTTCCCAGGGCCCCGACACATGCGCTCGCATAGGATGGGCCCAACCCGTCGTCCGCGTTCCCGCGGCAGTTCGCGGGCGCCCAGACCCCTGTTATCGATTGGCAGAGATCACGAGCATGACCCAGACCTCCGACAAGCGCGCGAGCGGCAACCCGGCCACGCAGGCGAAGATCGACCTCACCGTCAAGCAGCAGCGCGAGCAGAAGCGCCAGGAGAAGCTCGCCGAGTACCAGAAGCAGCTCGCCAAGCGGCGGCGCAGCAAGCTCGTGTGGTGGATCGTCGGCTCCGTCGCGGCCGTCCTCGTCATCGGGGCGATCGTCGCCTCGATCGTCTTCGCGCCGGCGCCCGCGCCGACCTACGACCGCGGCGACGGCGACGGCAGCGGCATCGAGGGCGTCGAGACGTTCACCAACACGGCCAACCACGTCGAGGGCGATGTCGAGTACACCCAGACCCCCCCGGCCGGGGGCGACCACAACGCCATCTGGCTGAACTGCGGCGTCTACACCGAGCCCGTGCCCAACGTGAACGCCGTCCACTCTCTCGAGCACGGCGCGGTCTGGATCACCTACGACCCGGCACAGGTGTCAGACGAGGAGATCGCCCAGCTCGAGGACGCCCTCCCGTCGACCTACACGGTGCTCTCGCCGTACAACGACATGGACAGCCCGATCGCCGTCAGCGCGTGGAACGCCCAGCTCAAGGTCGACTCCGCCGACGACGAGCGCATCGAGGAGTTCATCACGGCGTACTGGAACAGCACGAACGCTCCCGAGCCGGGCGCGGCCTGCACCGGCGCGTTCGACGCGCCGGGTAAGAAGTAGGCGGCGTGTCGGACGAGACGTCGACCGGGGGTGCCCGGCGATGGCTCGTCGCCGCCGTCGCGCTCGTCCTGATCGCGGCGCTGGCCTTCGCGGTCGGACGCTTCTCGACCTTCGGTTCGCAGTCGGCTGTGACGACCCCGGGCACGGCCTCGCCCGAGGCCGGATTCTCCCGCGACATGCAGGTGCATCACGCACAGGCGATCGAGATGGCGATGGAGATCTACCGCAAGACCGAGGACGACGAGCTGCGCATCCTCGCCTACGACATCGCCACCGGGCAGGCCGGCCAGCGCGGTCAGATGTACGACTGGCTCGTGCAGTGGGGCCTCCCCCAGCGCGGCGGCCCGATGATGCAGTGGATGAACGTCTCCGACGAGCACGCTCACGACGGTGCGACCGCCGGCCGGCCGATGAGCGACGACGAGGCGCACGCGGCCATGGGTATGGCGTCCGCCGACGAGATCGCCGCGCTGAAGGCCGCCACCGGGCAGGAGGCGGATTGCCTGTTCCTGTCGCTCATGATCCGCCACCACGAGGGGGCGATCCCGATGGCCGAGGCGCTCCTCGACCTCGGCACCGACGCTCGTGCGCTCGAGGTGGCGCAGGCGATCAAGAACGGTCAGACCTCCGAGATCGACGCGATGCAGTCGATCCGGGCCCGCCTCGGCTGCTCGGGCTGACGCGGGCCGCGCCCGCTACAGTGAGCGCGTGACCGACGACATCCCCCCGCGCACGGCCTCGGCCGCCGGCAGACCCGTCACCATCGCCGTCACCATCGCCGTGGTCGCCGTCTACGTCAGTGCGTTCGCGAACGTGCTGCTCGGCATCCTGATCCTGCTCAGCCGCTATCAGGTGGCTCGCGCCGACGTGCTGCCTGTGTCGCTGCTCGGCGCGGCGGTCATCCTCTTCGGCCTCCTCCTCGTGGCCGTCGCGTCCGGACTGAGCCGCGGCAGCCGGCTGTCGCGCGTGCTCGCGACGGTGTACCTCAGCATCCTCATCGCACTCAACGCCGCGACGATCGCCACGACCGACGGCTGGGACTGGAGCACCGCTGTGCAGCTCGCGGTAGAGGTGATCGTCGTGGTCCTACTCTGGGCGCCGCCGGGTTCCCGCCGGTTCACCCGCGACCGGCCCGCCACCGCCTGACCCTCCGCCGGCGAGATCTCGCTCGACATACCGGCGGTGGAAGAACCGCACGATCTCGATGGCCCCGATGGTCAGCACCGTCACCACCGCCACGAGCCAGGCCGCATCCTCGCCCGGATCCACCAGCTGGAAGAACTCGGTGAGGAGCGGCACGGAGAACACCGCGACGAGCGCGATGAACATCGCGCCGATCACGAGCGCCTTGAAGCGGGTGATGGGGCGCGACAGCACGGTGAGCACCCAGATGCCCACGACGGCGAGGATGATCGTCGAGCCCGTCCGCAGTTCCGGCTCGCTCACGCCGAGCTGCATCGCCGCGAGCGTGTAGAGCGTCAGCGACACGGCGATGACCGCACCGGCGGGAATCGCGAACGCCAGCGAACGACGCAGGAAACCCGGGACGTAACGCTGCGTGTTGGGCAGCAGCGCCAGGAAGAACGCCGGGATGCCGATGGTCAGGCCGTCGGTGATCGACAGCTGCCGCGGGAGGAACGGGAACTCGAGAACGAGGGCGCCGAACAGCACCGCCAGCCCTGTCGCGTACGCCGTCTTCGTCAGGAACAGCATCGACACCCGCTCGATGTTCGCGATGACCTGGCGTCCTTCGGCGACGACGTCCGGAAGATGCGAGAACCGGCCGTCGAGCAGCACGAGGCGCGCCACGGCCTTCGTGGCCGCCGCGCCCGAGTTCATGGCGATGCCGAGATCGGCGGCCTTGATGGCGAGTGCGTCGTTGACGCCGTCGCCGGTCATCGCCACCGTGTGACCCCGGGACTGGAGCGCCAGTACCATCCGCTTCTTCTGCTCCGGTGTCACCCGGCCGAACACGAGGTTGCGCTCGAGCACGTCCGCCAGCGCCGCTTCGTCGTCGGGAAGGCTGCGCGCGTCGAACCCTTCGGGGACGTCCAGCCCGACCTCTCGCGCGATCGCCGCGACCGTGCGGGGATTGTCGCCCGAGATCACACGGATGCCGACCCCTTGCTGCGCGAAATAGGCCAGCGTCTGCGCGGCGTCTTCCCGCACCTGTTCGCGGAACGTGACGACCGCGGCCGGGGCGAGTGCAGGAGGCAGGCGCTCCGCCTCGGCATCCTCGTCGGTGAGGACCGCAGCCGAGTGCGCGAGGACGAGCGTGCGACGGCCGGAGGAGGCGAGCGCGGTGACGACCCGTCCGAGGTCGGTGGCAGCATCCGTCGCGGCATCGCCGAAGACCATCTCGGGTGCGCCGAGCACCCAGGTGCCGACCGGCCCCTCCGTGAACGAGACCGCGCTCCACTTGCGGGCCGACGAGAACGGGATGTAGGCCGACGGGGCGAGGGCGACGCCGACGGGGAACGGTTCGCGCAGGCAGCGCGCCGTGGCGTTCGCGTCGGGTGCCGCGCCGTACCACGCGAGCACGGCCTCGATGCCGGGTGCGGCAGCCGGCATCGCCTGCAGCGCGTCGAAGGCGATCTCGCCTGCCGTCAGCGTGCCCGTCTTGTCGAGGCAGATGACGTCGACGCGGGCCAGCCCCTCGACCGCGGGAAGCTCGTTGACCAGCACCTGCTGACCGGCGAGCTTCGCCGCCCCCACCGCGAACGTGATCGATGTGATCAGGACGAGACCGAGCGGGATCATGGCGGTCAGTGCCGCGATGGTGTTCACGACCGCGTCCACCCAGGCGCCGCTCTGCCACGCGTGGACCCACCCGCCGGCGACCATCATCTGCGCATTCAGCACGAGCAGGCCGACCGGACCGATGATCCAGCTCATCCACTTCAGGACGCGATCGACCGAGCTGCGCACCTCCGAGGCGACCAGCGAGAACCGCTTCGCCTCCCCCGCGAACCGGTTCGCGTACGAGTCGGCACCGACCCGCGTCACGCGCGCCGCGCCCTCTCCCGAGACGACGATCGAGCCCGAGAGCGCCTCGTCGCCCGGCCGCTTGTCAACCGCGTCGGACTCCCCGGTCAGCATCGACTCATCGATCTGCAGGGCGCGCGAGTCGATCATCGTCGCGTCGGCCGACACCTGGTCGCCGGCACGGAGGATGAGGATGTCGTCGATGACGACGTCAGCCGGCATGACCTCGACCTCGGCCCCGTCCCGGCGAACCCGCGACTGCGACGTGCTGAGGAGGGCGAGGCGGTCCAGCGCGGCCTTCGCGCGGAACTCCTGCACGCAGCCGATGATCGAGTTCGCGAACGCGGCGAGTCCGAACAGCGCATCCTGCCAGCGCCCCAGCACGAACAGCACGAAGAAGCAGGCGAAGACGATGCCGTTGAACAGGGTGAAGACGTTCGCGCGCACGATCGTCCAGACGCTCCGGCTCGTGTCGGGGCTGAAGGCATTGGTGCGCCCGGTGGCGACCCGTTCGGCGACGTCCGCGGCAGTGAGGCCCGGATCGACCGCCGCTGGCGAGAGCGAGGCGTCGGGAGCGGCATCCATGCGTTCAGGGTACTGATGCGGCACCGACAGACGGATGCCGCGCCCGACGTCGCTCGTCGGGGCGCGGCATCCGTCCGCCGTGGTGTGTCAGCCCTTCGTCGCGCCCGCCATCAGGCCGCGCACGAAGAACCTCTGCAGCGAGAGGAACACGATGAGCGGCACGGCCAGCACGAGGAACGCACCCGCCGAGATCAGGAACCACTGATCGCCCCACGACCCGGACAGGGAGTTCAGTGTCTGCGTCATCGGCAGCGACGAGGATGGCGCGAAAATCGTCGCCACGAGCAGGTCGTTCCACACCCACACGAACTCCAGGATGGCGAACGACGCGAGCGCCGGGGTCGCCAACGGCAGGATGATGCGGAAGAAGATCTGGCCGTGGCCCGCCCCGTCCACCCGCGCCGCTTCGATCACGTCCGAAGGGATCTCGGCGATGAAGTTGTACAGCAGGAAGATCGCCAGCGGCAGGGCGAAGATGACGTGCGCGATCCACATCGTCGCGAAGCTGTGATCGATCTCGCGCATCTCGAGGCCCGGGAAGACCGCGACGTCGCCGATCTCCAGCCCGCGCGAGAACAGGCTCAGCAGCGGCACCAGCGCCATCTGGATGGGCACGATCTGCAGCGCGAAGACCGCCACGAACAGCACGCCGCGTCCCCTGAAGTCCATCCACGCGAACGCATAGGCGGCCAGCGACGCGATCGCGAGGGCGAAGATCGTGACGGGGATCGTGATCGCGAGCGAGTTCAGGAACGACTCGCCGAGCGTCAAGGCCGTGCCGCCGGAGGTGAGGGCAGCCTCGTAGTTCCCGAGGGTGAAGTCGGGGTTGGTGAACACCGTCCACCAGCCGGAGGACGCGGAATCCGCGCCTGGACGGAACGATGTGATGAGCAGCCCGAGCGTCGGGATCGTCCACAGGAAGGCGATCGCGACGGCGATCACCGTCGCCACGGGCGACGTCATGCGTTTCTGCGCCTGCGCCTCGTTGCGACGAGTCTCGCGCGCGATCTTGCGCGCGGCCGCCCTGTCGAGTTGCGGGGTCGTCTTGGAGTCGACGGCGGTCATCACCGCACCTCCCTCTGCCGGCGGAGCTGTCTGACGTTGTAGATGATCAGCGGCGTGACGAACACGAAGATCAGCACCGCAAGCGCTGCCGCGTGCCCGTAGCTCTGGAAGCGCTGCTGCTGGTTGACCATCTCGAAGCCCAGCACCGTCGAGTTCGACCGGCCGCCGGTCATCACCGCCACGATGTCGTACAGCTTGAGTGCAGAGATCGTGATCGTCGTGAGAACGATGACGATCGCGGTGCGGATTCCCGGCACGGTGACGTTGGTGAACCGCTGCCACGCGTTGGTGCCGTCGAGCTGCGCGGCCTCCATCTGCTCGGCCGGCACCGCCTTGATGGCGGCCGACAGGACCACCATCGCGAAACCGGTCTGGGCCCACACGAAGGCGAAGAGCAGGCAGAACGTGTTCACGAGCGGCCAGACATCCAGCCACCTCACCGGGTCTCCGCCGAAGGCGACGACGACCGCGTTGAGAAGTCCGATCTGCTCACCCTGCCGGTAGTCGTAGACGAACTTCCAGATGAGGCTGATGCTGACCGGGGCGATCGCGAAGGGGATGAACACCAGGATCTTGAGGAACCGGTCGCCGCGCGCACGCTCCATGAACGCGGCGTACGCGAGCCCGACGATCGTCGCGAAGATGGGCGCGAAGATCGCCCAGATCAGCGTGTTGATGATCGACCAGAACCCCTGGGGGTTCGTGAAGGCCCAGACGTAGTTCTCCATGCCGACGAAGTTCTCGCCGGTCTTGTCGAAGAACGACTGGATGATCGTGGCGATCGACGGGTAGATGAGGCCGATCAGGATCAGGATCGCCGCGGGCGCCAGGAACAGCGTCAGCTGGTACAGATACCCCGCACCTTCGCGCGCCCGGTAGTCGGCGTAGAAGAGCAGCCCGCCCGCGATGAGCGCGATGGGGATCACGTAGATGACCGCGTTCTGGTACGGCCGCAGCATCATGAACGCCAGCACCGGGATCGCGAAGCACGAGACCAGTCGCAGCCAGAAGTAGCCCGTGCCCTTGCGGGGCGCGTACTCGATGAGCACCAGGAGGACCGCGACCACCACGCCGAAGACCAGCAGGACGATCGGAATCTGGACGAGCGGGCCCAGGTTGCCGATCCACTGGAAGAACGAGTTGAACGAGAACCCCAGCGACGTGGGCGGTGCGTCAGGGTCGGGCGGGCTCAGGAACAGGAAGACGACGAGGGCGGCGATCAGGATGAAGCCGATCGTGACCACGATGCGCGTCGTCGCGCGCGACGGCGGCTTGTTGCCGCCTCTTTCGGGCGGCGGCGTCGCCTTCGCCTGCTCCGCCGATGTTGCGGTCTGAGACATGTTCTGCCTTCCCCCGTCGACGCCGACGGATGACGTCACCCCGGTGCCGGGTCCGCTCGGCGAGGAGCGTGTAGACCCGGCACCGAGGTGCGGTGCGTCAGTTCTCGTAGCCTGCCTGGATGTCTTCCAGGACCTGCGGCGTCGGCTTTCCGTCGATCCAGTCGACCATGCCCCGCCAGAACGATCCCGAGCCGACGGTCGCCGGCATCAGGTCGGAGGCGTCGTAGCCGAACACCGTCTCGGGGTCCTGCACGATCGTCATGGCGTCGGTGAGGAACTTGCTCGAGGCAAGCGACGGGTCGGCGCCGGTGTTGGCCGAGATGGCGCCACCGAGAGCGACGCGCGCGTCGGCCCATTCCGGTGTCGACATGTACTCCGCGACTGCCTGCGTCGCGGCGTCGTCCGAGAAGACCGTCACGAACTCGCCTCCGCCCGAGACCGAGAAGGGCTCACCCTCGAATCCCGGCATGAGGAACGCGTAGACGTCGCCGTCCTCGGCCACGTCGGGTGTCGCACCCTCGGCCGTCTGCACCGCGAGGAAGTTCGCGGTGAGGAACGACGCCTGGTGCGTCAGCGCGCACGATCCGTTGGCGACGGCTGCGGCGATGGGGTCGCCGAAGGCGGTCGAGTTGATGCTCTTCACGTCTCCGAACCCGGCGTTGACGTACTTCGGGTCGAGCAGGATCTTCGCGACCTCGTCGAACGCGGCCTCGATGTCGGGGTCGGTGAACTCGACGTCGCCCGCAGCCCAGCTGTTGTACACCTCGGCACCAGACTGACGAAGCACGAGGTCTTCGATCCAGTCCGTGCCCGGCCATCCGGACGCGGCCTCGGACGAGAACCCGGCGCACCACGGCGCCGTACCGGTCTGCTCCTGGATCGTCGCGGTGAGTTCCAGCAGCTCTTCCCAGGTCGTGGGGATCTCGACGCCCCACTCCTCGAAGCTCGCCGGCGAGTAGTACACGTAGCCCTTGAGGTTCGCGAGCATCGGCGCGGCGTAGAACGTGCCGTCGACCGAGCCGTAGTCCTTCCAGGCGGGGGCCCAGTATTCGTCGACGTTGGCCGAGACCTCTTCGGTCCCCTCCTGCACCTCGCCGGTCTCGACGAGCGAGCGGAACAGCCCGGGCTGAGGCACGATCGCGATGTCGGGCGCGGAGCCACCGGCGACCTTCGTCACGATGTTGCCCTCGAACCCCTTGTCGCCGGTGTACACCACTTCGATGCCGGTGTCGGCGGTGAACTCGTCGAACGACTTCTGCAGGTTGTCAGCTTCAGAGCCGGTGATGCCGCCGGAGATCTCGACGGTCTCGCCTTCGAGCGAGCCGTCACCCGCGTCGCCCTCGTCTCCGCCCTCGGCGCAGCCCGCGAGAGTCAGTGCCGCGACGGTGGCGAGCCCCAGCGCGATGTAGCCGTGTCGACGACGTGATCGCAGTGCAGTCATGTTCGTCTGCCTCCTCTTCGAGTCGCGGAGCCGCACGCATTGCGCACCCCGCTCGTATGGATCGGGAACCGATTCCATATTCACGGTAGGGGATGCCGCAGGGCGACACAACGTCCCCGGATCACAACTCGGTAAACGCGGTCAACCGGGGTGGCATCCGCGAGGCGATCACGGCACAATGAGGCCCGGAACCGGTTCCACAATCCAGACGACGGCGGTGTCGTCGGAGGGGAGGAGGATCCGATGGCGGGCATCTCCGAGGTGGCTCGCGCGGCAGGCGTCTCGAAGTCGACGGCGTCCCGTGCGCTCACCGGCTCGGGCTATGTCTCGGCGGCGACGCGCGAGCGCGTGAGGGATGCCGCAGCCGCCCTGGGCTACGTCCCCACGACGAGCGCGGTCAGTCTCGTGACCGGCCGCACCCAGACCGTCGGCGTCGTGATGCCCTCACTCGACCGGTGGTTCTTCGCCCAGGTGCTCGAGGGAATCCAGGACGCGCTGCTCGAGCGCAGGTTCGACCTGGCGCTCTACGGCGCGCCTCCCGACTCCGCCGCACGGCGGGAGATGTTCGAGCACTTCCTCGCGAGAAAGAGGTTCGACGGGCTGATCGCTGTGGGGATCGAGCCGAGCGCGCGCGAGCTCGAGCAGCTGGTCGCCTTCGGCAAGCCCGTGGTCGCCGTCGGCGGGTACGAGGTCGGCACGAACGCGGTGTCGATCGACGACCAGGCGGCTGCCCGCATCGCCACCGAGCATCTCATCGGATTGGGTCACCGCGAGATCGTCTTCCTCGGCGGCGACCCCGACGGGCGCCGGACGAGCTTCGGCGACGGTCGCCGGCTGGACGGCTATCGCAGCGCCATGCGCGACGCCGGGCTCGAGGCATCCGTCCGTCATGTCCATTCCGAGGCCACCATGCCGGGTGGCTACCGGGCCGCGGTCGAAGTGCTGGGCGATCGCCGCACGCGCCCCACGGCGATCGTCGGCGTGTGCGACGAGGCGGCGGTCGGCGCGATCATCGCAGCGCGGCGGCTCGGCATCCGCGTTCCCGAGCGATTGAGTGTGGTCGGCATCGACGATCACCCCTACGCCGAGATGTTCTCGCTCACCACCCTGCAGCAGCGTCCGCACCAGCAGGGGCGGGCGGCTGTGCAGCTGCTGATGTGGCAGCTCGACGACCCCGGCGCCCCGACCCACCGGCTCTACGAGTCCTCGCCGCTCGTGGCGCGGAACTCCACCGCCGCGGTGGACGACGACGCGTCCGCGATCATCGGCGTCGGCCCCCGCGGCAGCGCCTGACCCCGTCCCCGCGGAACCATACCCTTTCGCGATTCCTTGCGTCGTGGAACCGCGAGAGGGTGGATTTCCGCGCGGGGTGCGGGTCAGAGCAGACCGAGGTCGCGGAACGTGCGGCCCTCCCAGGCGACGCGTTCGACGGCGTCCTCGACGCCGATCACGGTGCGGAACGTCTCACCGTCGGATGCCTCGACACGCACGAGCCCGGGATGGATCGGGGTAGCCGGTGGCCCGGTGACGACATCCTCGAGCACGCGGGTGAAGGCGCCGGTGCGGCGCAGCGGCGCGAGCAGGTCGCTGCCGTCGTGGATGTGAGCGGCGAGGTCGTCGAGGAGCGAGGTCCGGTCGAAGGCGTAGGCGCGGGGCAGCGCCGCGCCGTCTCGATGGACGTGGAGCGTGTCGAGCGTGTACAGATACACGAGGAAACCGCGCGTGCCGCGTACCAGCACGTACGGCTCCTGCCGGCGGACGGCGGTGGCCGCAAGACCTGCGGCGATGCGCGTGCCGTCGCGCAGCTCGATCACCAGCGACGACGTGTCGTCGGTGTCGATGTCGTTCGCCCGGCGCAGGTCCGCGTCGATCGCCACGACGTCCTCCGGGGCCGCGGCTCCGGCGACGGCGAACGCCGTGGCCACGGCGTGGGCGAGAGGATTCGTCACCACGCCGTCGGCGATCAGGCGTCCGTCGAGCTCACGGTGACCGGCCCACGGCGCGCGGCGCCAGTACTGCTCCGACCGCGACCACTGGCCCACCGCGCCGACGTGCACGAGGTCGCCGATGACACCGGATGCCAGGGCGTCGGCGGTCGCCGGAACACCCGCGCTGCCGAGCGACTGGAAGCCGACCTGCACCGCGCGGGAGGCGGCATCCGCCGCACTCAGGAGGGCATGGTGATCGGCGACCGAGGGCACCGGCGGCTTCTCGAGCAGCACGTGGGCGCCGCGGGCGAGCGCGAGCCGTGCGAGCTCGGTGTGGGTGGGAATCGGCGTGCTCAGCACGACGATGTCGAGATCGAGGGCCTCGATCATCGACGTCGCATCGGCGAACACCCCGGTCCCAGGTGGCACGTCGCCGCCGCCCCGGGGGTCGGCGACGGCGACGAGTTCGAGGTCCGGGCGGGCGAGCACGGCGTCGACGTGACTCCGGCCATGCCCGTGGACGCCGGCGACACCGACGCGAAGCGGTGGCGTCACAGCCCCGCCTCGGCGCGGAGCGCCGGAAGGGCCGCTTCGACCGCGCCGGCGTCGGCGAGCTCTTCGTCGAGCACATAGGCGGTCAGCTCGAGGTTCAGCTCACCCCCTTCGGGGATCGTCCGCGGCTGGTCCCACGCCACGGAGGGACCCGCGCCGAGGTACTCGGCGAAGCGGACGAACCACGGCAGGCGCTCCTCGCCCTGCGTGAGCACCACCGTCGTGCCGCGCTCCGGGAACGTGAAGGCGAGCCAGTCGGTCGCCGCGCCGTGCACATCCCGCTCGGTGTCCCCGGCCGGACTGAAGACCCGGGCGATCTCGGGGGCGAACCGCCAGAAGATCCCGCCGTAGCCCGCGCCGTCGCGGCCGTTCGTCGCCGGCGAGCCGAAGGTGATGGCGTCGAGCGTCGCTTTGAGGTGGCTGCGCCACCGCAGCGCCCAGCCGCCCGAGAGCTCAGCCGACCGGAGCTCCCGCACCTCGACCAGCTGCGTGGTGCCGTGCTCGTCGACCCAGCTGAGCCGCTCGTCGAGCGAGTGCCCGTCGATGTGCAGGCGGTCGCGCCGCTGCCGGCCGTGGTTGGGGACCATGATCGAGCCCTCGCCGCGCACGTAGGTGCGACCGCCCCAGTACGACGTGCCGTTGACGTCGGCGATCGCGAGGCTCACCCCCAGGTGGTGCGGGTGGTCGGTCGGCTCCGTAACGGAGAGCGGCGTGCCGTCGCGCGAGATCACGGCGTCGAGGTACGGGCGGGGCGAGAGCACCGAGTCGACGTTCGTCCCCTCCTCGTACTGGGCGACCACCGTCGACCCGAGCCGCAGCAGGGGGCGGGCAGGACCCACCCAGCCGCTGGCATGGGATGCCGGACCGGAACTCTGACGCGGCACCAGGACGGGCCGATAGAACAGGGCGTGGCCGGCGTTCTCGCCGTCCAGTGCTTGACGCATGCGATTCCAAGCCTGCCGCCCGATCTCGATCCGAGGAACCGACATGGTCGTCAGCGGAGGGGCGGCGAAACGGGACTGGGGGATGTCGTCGATGCCGACGATGGAGAGCTGTTGCGGAACCTCGACGCCGACCTCGCGCAGGCGCGACATCAGGCCGAGGGCGACGAGGTCGTTGAAGGCGATCGCGGCAGTGGCGCCCGTCTCGAGCACGGCGTCGGCGGCGTCATAGCCCGCCTCCATGCTCGATCCGGCCGGGATCGTGAGGAACTCGAGGTCGGGGTGCTCACGGGCGAGCTCCCCGAGCCCCTGCGCGCGCTGCTCGTTGGCGTAGCTGAGAGCGGGTCCGGCGACATACGCGATGCGCCGGTGGCCGAAGCCCCGCAGGTGCACGCCGAGCTCTTTGACCGCGGCGGTGTAGTCCACCGAGAGCTGCGCCGCAGGGGTGTCGTCCACGCGGCGGTTGACCACCACGACCGGCGTCGTGCGCTGGATCAGCTCGCGCAGCTCGGCATCCGGCATCCGTGGCGACACCAGCACGAGGGCGTCGCACTTGCTGCGCGCCTCCCCCGCGATGTCGGCCTCGACGCCGACCGCCTCCGCACTGTCGGCGACGAGCACGCGATAGCCGTCGCGCGCCGCAGCGACCGTGAGCCCCTTGAGCACGCCCTGGAACATCGGGTTCTCGAGGTCGGGCACCAGCAGCGCGATGGTGTGGCTGCTCCCCCGCACGAGGCTGCGCGCGGCCTCGCTCGGCGAGTAGTTCAGGGCGGCGACCGCACGGTTGACCTTCGCGACGATCGCGGGGTCGACGGTGGCGACGCCGTTGAGGACGCGCGACACCGATGCCTGCGACACTCCTGCGTGCTGCGCGACCTGCGCCATCGTGATCGGGCGCGCTGTGACCTCGCTCAACGGATCCCCTCCTCTCTCAATCTTGGGCGTCGACGTGCCCGGTGCGGCGCATTCGCGCGTGCGACTTCGACCCGGCGGCGGTCGCCGAGCGATTCTTGGCATGCCCGCCCGGGACCGGACCCCTCATCACTTCGGTCCGGCCCCGTGCGGTTCTGGGGACGACGGGCCGCGCCTCGGGTGGGCGCGGCCCGGCCGTCGGCTAGATGGCGGCGTCGTCGAGGGCCTGCTGCAGCTCTGCGATGAAGCTCTCAGCGGCATCCTCGGGCGTCTGCTCGCCGAACAGCACGCGCTGCGTGTGCTGGTCGATGATCGTCTCGATCGCGCCACCGCCCGGCGGGGTCGCCGGCGGGGCCTCGCCGACGCGCGGCGCGATCTCGTCGAGGAAGTCCACGACCTCCTGGTTGACCTCGTCGAGCTTGGGCGTGATGTACTCGCGGATCTTCTCGTTCGCCGGTACACCGCGCTCGGCGAGCAGCAGGTCGGCCGCTTCCTCACTGTTCGAGAGGAAGTCGAGGAACAGCGCCACCTCGGCGGGGTACTCGGTCTTCGCAGAGGCCGACCAGAACATCGACGGCTTGTAGTACGCCGCCGCGCTCTCGCCCTCGTCGGGCGTCGGCACCATCAGCGGCTCGAGATTCTGGCCACTCGCCTCGCGCAGCGCGGCGACCTGGTTCGACCACCACGGGCCGAAGGCCGACTGGTTCGTGGCCGTGAACGACTCGGCGAGGCCCGCCGACTCACGCTCGATCGTGGCCGAGGGGTCGGGGGTGCCGCCCGCCTCGGTGGCGTCGAGCAGGTTCTGCCACCATGCGGCGAGCGTCTCTGCGGACGCCGTCACCTCGGGCGACCCGTCCTCGGCGTAGAGGGACTCGCCGTGCTGGCGCAGCCAGTTGTTGAGTCCGCCGTCCTCGAAGCCCCACGACTGCGAGCCCACGACGGCGCCGCCGCTCTTCGCGGTGACCTCCTCGGCGATCTCGTTGAGGTCTTCCCACGACCAGCTCTCATCGTCGGGCAGCTCGATGCCCAGGCTGTCGAGCACGTCGACGTTCGCCATGTAGGTGTACGAGTTGATGCCGACCGGGATGCCGTACTGCGTGCCGTCGAGGGCGCCGGTGCCGAGCACGGCCTCGGGGAAGTCGCCGGTCGGCAGCTGGTCGCCGAGGGTGCCGAGGTCGAGCAGCACGCCGTTGGCGGCGTACGTCGACAGCTGCTTCTCGTCCATCTGGATGATGTCGGGGGCATCGCCGGCGGCGACCGTCGTCGCGAGCTTGTCCCAGTAGCCCGCCCAGTCGGTGTACTGGGGCTCGATGGTGATGTTCTCGTGCTCGGCCTCGAAGGCCGCGATGAGCTCTTCCGTGATCCCGTGGCGGACGTCGTTGCCCCACCAGGTGAAGCTGAGGGTCACGGGCTCGTCTGACAGGGTCGGGCCGGTGGCGGGAGCCTCCGTCTGTCCCGCGCACGCCGTCAGCGTCAGCATCGTCGCTGCGCCGACGGAGGTCAGCAGCAACCAGCGCGGTGCGGTTGTGGTGCGTCGCATGTCTTGCATCCTTTCGACCGAAGTCGGTGTGTGGGTGTTGGTGCGTGTGATGAGGGTGGGCCGGGGGCCCGCGAAGGTGTGCGTGACGCGGACGTCACTTGATCCCGGTCGTCGCGATTCCCTTGATGAGGAACTTCTGGCCGAACAGGAAGATCAGGAAGATCGGGATGAGCGAGACGACGCTCATCGCGAACATCTGGGCGTAGTTGGTCGTGCTCTGGGCGTCTTCGAACGACCGCAGCGCGAGCGGGACCGTGTAGAGCTCGGGCTTGGTCAGGAAGATCAGCTGCGAGAAGAAGTCGTTCCACGTCCAGATGAAGGTGAAGATCGCGGTCGTCGCCAGGGCCGGCACCATGAGCGGCAGGATGATCTGCAGGAAGATGCGCGGGTGGCCGGCGCCGTCGATCCTGGCTGCTTCATCGAGCTCCTTCGGGATGCCGCGGATGAACTGCACCATCAGGAAGATGAAGAAGGCATCCGTCGCGAGCAGCTTCGGCACGATCAGCGGCAGAAAGGTGTTGATCCAGCCCAGCTGGGAGAACAGCACGTACTGCGGCACGATGATCACGTGGATCGGGAGCATGATGCTCAGGAGCATCACCGCGAACCAGAACCGCTTGCCGCTGAACGGCAGCCGCGCGAACGCGTACGCGGCCATCGAGCACGACACCAGGTTGCCGATGATGCAACCGAGCACGATCAGCGCCGAGTTCCACATGTAGACGTTGAACGGATATGCCAGGGCGTTCCACCCGTCCACGTAGTTCGAGACCTGGAAGCTGTCGGGGATGATGCTCGGATCGCGGAAGATCTCTTCGTTCGGCCGCAGCGAGCTCACGACCATCCAGATCACCGGGTAGAGCATCACCAGCGCGAGCGCGATGAGCAGCGTGTGCCGCACGATGCTCGCCATCGGCTTGCGGAACGGGCTGCGCCGGCGGGCGCGCGGTGCGCGGCCGGTGACGATCGTCTCGGTCGCGAGCGGGGCCGTCATGGCGGCGTCGTCAATCTTGGTCATCGTAGAAAACCCAAAACCTCGAGGTCCAGAACATCAGGACGGTCAGAATGCCGACGATGACCAGCAGCAGCCACGCCATCGCCGAGGCGTAGCCCATGTTGTAGTTGGTGAAGCCCTGCTGGTACAGGTACAGCGTGTAGAAGAGCGTCGAGTCGACCGGGCCTCCCGTTCCGCCCGAGACGATGTACGCCTGCGTGAACGACTGGAATGTGCCGATGAGCTGGAGCACCGCGTTGAAGAAGATGATCGGGGTCAGCAGCGGGATCGTGATCCGGAACAGCTGCTGCCGGCGGCTCGCGCCGTCGACGTCGGCGGCCTCGTAGTACATGGTGGGGATCTGACGGAGCCCGGCGAGGAAGATCACCATCGGCGAGCCGAACGTCCACACGTTCAGGATCATCAGCGTGCCGAGCGCCGTGTCGGGATTGGAGATCCATCCCTGCCCCTGGATGCCGAAGACCGCGAGCACCTGGTTCACGAGGCCGTCGACGCCGAAGATCTGACGCCAGAGGATCGCGATCGCCACGCTCGCTCCGAGCAGGGAGGGCAGGTAGAACGCCGAGCGGTAGAACGCCAGTCCGCGAAGGCCCCGGTCGAGCACGATCGCGAGGAACAGCGCGACCGCGAGCTGCAGCGGCAGGGAGATGAACACGTAGCTGAACGTGACCTGCAGCGATGTGGCGAGCCGCTCATCGGTCAGCATCCGCGAGAAGTTCTCGAAGCCGATCCACTTCGGCGGGCTCAGCAGGTTGTACCGGGTGAACGACAGGCCGAACGATGCGACCATCGGGCCGATCGTGATCAGCGCCAGCCCGACGAACCACGGAGCCAGGAAAAGGTAGGCGGCCTTGTTCTGCTTCTTGCCGTCAGACTTCGCGGTCTTCAGCTTGCCGAGCTCGCTGACAGCGCTCATGCGTCTGCTCCACGGGCACGGCCGGGGGGCCGTGTTCTGGGGCGGTGCGTCGTCGTCACCGTGTCCTCCGGTCTCGTCTTCGAGTGGTGAGAATGCGCTTTCTGGAATGCGCTTTCTCATTCTTGTCAGAACGGATGTCGAAGCGCAAGTCCCCAGTGAAAATCAGGCGTGGTTCGAGACCAAACCGTGAGAAAGGGATTTCGCAGATTGCGCAGTCTCAGCACGCCGCTACGATTCCCCGGGCATGACGAAGGCCCCGGATGCGAGCATCCGGGGCCTTCGTGATTCGCAGAGCGGGTTACTTGAGGGTAACCGTCGCGCCAGCCTCCTGGAGGGCGGCCTGAGCCTTCTCGGCGGTCTCCTTGTTGGCGCCCTCGAGGACAGCCTTGGGAGCACCGTCGACGACGGCCTTCGCCTCACCGAGGCCGAGCGAGGTGAGCTCGCGGACGACCTTGATGACCTGGATCTTCTTGTCGCCGGCGGCCTCGAGAACGACGTCGAACGAGTCCTTCTCCTCGACCTCTTCGGCGGGGGCACCACCGGCGGGAGCGCCGGCGGCCACGGCCACGGGGGCGGCGGCGGTGACGTCGAAGGTCTCCTCGAACGCCTTCACGAACTCGCTGAGCTCGATGAGCGTGAGCTCCTTGAACGCGTCGAGCAGCTCCTCAGTGCTGAGCTTTGCCATGATGATTCTCCTTGATAGTGGTTTTGCTACGCCGAGGCCCGATGTCAGGCCGCGGACTCCTGCTTCTCGCGCAGCGCGTCGACCGTGCGGACGGCCTTCGACGGGAGCGCGTTGAAGACGTATGCCGCCTTGGTCATCGAGGCCTTCATCGCACCGGCGAGCTTCGCCAGCAGGACTTCACGGCTCTCGAGATCGGCGAGCTTGTTGACCTCGTCAGCGCTCAGGGGGTTTCCGTCGAAGAAACCACCCTTGATCACGAGAAGAGGGTGTGCCTTGGCGAAGGCACGAAGACCCTTCGCGACGGAGACCGGGTCACCGTGCACGAACGCGATGGCAGACGGACCCTTGAGGTCGTCGTCCAGCGACGTGATCCCCGCGTTGTTCGCGGCGATCTTGGTCAGCGTGTTCTTCACCACGGCGTATTCCGCGTCCTGACGAATGCTGTTGCGCAGCTCCTTGAGCTGGGCAACCGTCAGACCGCGGTACTCGGTCAGCAGAACGGCGGTCGAGTCCTCGAAGTTCTTCGTGAGCTCGGCGACCGATGCTTCCTTCTGCGCCATGGCCACTCCTTGTGGTGTACGAGACGCTCCGCGGTGGCGGGGCGCCGGCCGGAGGCATCCGCTCATCATCTCGTCGCGGCAACAAAAAAGCTCCGGCGCAAGCGCACGGAGCGGGATTCCTGAATCCAGGAGAATCGTTCGTGACACCTGCGCGGGCCCCTGCGTTGCAGAGCTTCGATCTCCATGCGTTCACACGCACGTCGATGACCGGCGGTCTTCGGCTTCATTCATGGTAAGGGATGCCGCGCCCACCTCCAAATCGGGACGGCGAGGTGTGCACGCGGCGATGTGCGCAGACGTCGATCCCGATTCTCATACTTTCTTCACTTCCCCCGGCGGAGGGCTTTGCATATGCTCCATCGCGACGGGTGTCAACGATGACGCCCGCAATGGAGGGGAAGACGATGTACCCATCTAGAGCACTTTCCACGCGCGCCAGGACCGCGGTGATCGCGACGACGGCGGTCGCAGCCCTGGCGCTGATTCCAGCCGGCGGCGCATACGCAGCGCCCGCCCAAGCCTGCGATACGCGCACCAACAACACGTACGAGAAACTCCTCTCGTGCGTGAGCGTCGACGGAGTCCTCGAGCACCAGCAGGCGTTCCAGGCGATCGCCGACGCCAACGACGACACCCGCGCGGCGGGCACCACCGGCTACACCGCGAGTGTCGAGTACGTGGTCGACACGCTGGAAGCCGCCGGCTGGAACGTCGAACTCGACGAGTTCCCGTTCACCTTCGTGCCGCCGCCCTTCCTCGAGCAGCTGACGCCGGTCGCCGCCGAGTACGAGTCGGGCACCTTCACCGGAACCGGCTACGGCGAGCTCACGGGCAATGTGATTCCGGTCGACATCGTCCTCGACATGCCGCGCGACCCGGTCACGAGCGGCTGTGAGGCATCGGACTTCGTCGGTCTCGACTTCTCGGGCGAGAACGACATCGCGCTGATCCAGCGGGGCACATGCGAGTTCGGCGTGAAGGCGGTGAACGCGCAGACGGCGGGCGCCGAGGCCGTGATCATCTTCAACCAGGGCAACACCGAGCTTCGCTCCGGCCTCGTGACGGGAACACTGTTCGGCATCAACCAGACGCCGCTGAACATCCCCGTCGTCGGCGCGAGCTTCGCCGACGGCGCCGCGCTCGCCCAGGCGAACTCGACGGCGCACATCGTCGTCGACCAGCCCGAGTCGCGTCCTCAGGTCAACGTGATCGCGGAGCTGCCCGGCGCGAACGACTCCAACGTCGTCATGGCCGGCGCGCACCTCGACTCGGTGCTGGCCGGTCCCGGCATCAACGACAACGGCAGCGGATCGTCGGCGCTCCTCGAGATCGCCCAGCAGATCTCGAAGCTCAAGCCCGAGAACACCGTGCGCTTCGCGTGGTGGGGCGCCGAGGAGAGCGGCCTGCTCGGCTCGCGCGCGTGGGTCGACGAGCAGCTGGTGGAGGGCACCCTCGACGAGGTCGCGCTCTACCTGAACTTCGACATGGTGGCGTCGCCGAACTACATCTTCATGGTGTACGACGGTGACGAGTCCGGTTGGGATGCGCCTGCCGGCGTGCCGATCCCCGAGGGCTCCATCCAGATCGAGGACCTGTTCGAGAGCTACTACACCTGGGCGGGCGTGCCGTACGACGACGCGCAGTTCAGCGGTCGCAGCGACTACCAGGCGTTCATCCAGAACGGCATCCCGGCGGGCGGCCTGTTCACCGGCGCCGAGGTGCCCAAGACCGTGCAGCAGGCAGAGATCTGGGGCGGTGTGGCGGGCCAGCAGTATGACCCGTGTTACCACCTCGCCTGCGACGACATCGACAACCTCGCGCTCGACGCGCTCGACGTCAACTCCGACGCGATCGCGGCGGCCGTGCTGACCTATGCCTACTCCACCGAGACGGTGAACGGCGTCGTCGGCGCGAAGGTGCCCGGAAACTTCGCGTTCCCGGCTCCGGCCGGGCCCGAGGGCACCGTCAACCTTCCCGGTGGCGGCGGCCTTGCGCCTGACCATGACCACGAGCACGGCGACGTCGACTGAGTCGATGCGCTGAGCGAGGCGGGGGTGCCGTACCGGCATCCCCGCCTTCGTCTGCGCCCTCTCAGCGGACCCATTGCGCTGACTCTTCGGGAGGACGAAGCTCGGACGCGAGCCCCAGCACGACAGAGTCGCACGACGATGTCCGTCGCACGACGGAGAGGACGAAGATGTCCAGCAACAGGGCCGTCGCCTACAAGGGCCCCGGCGAGGTCGAGGTCATCGACACGGATTACCCGGAGTTCGAGCTGAAGGACGGGCCGGGCGTCAACCCGGCGAACGTCGGCAGGAAGGTGCCGCACGGCGCGATCCTCAAGACCGTGAGCACGAACATCTGCGGTTCGGACCAGCACATGGTGCGCGGCCGCACGACGGCACCTGCAGGGCTCGTGCTCGGCCATGAGATCACCGGTGAGGTCGTCGAAGTCGGCCCCGACGTCGAGTTCGTCAAGGTCGGCGACATCGTCTCGGTGCCCTTCAACATCGCATGCGGCCGCTGCCGCAACTGCAAGGAGGGCAAGACCGGCATCTGCCTCAACGTCAACCCCGACCGTCCGGGGAGCGCCTACGGCTACGTCGATATGGGCGGTTGGGTCGGCGGCCAGGCGGAGTACGTGCTCGTACCGTACGCCGACTGGAATCTGCTGGTCTTCCCCGACCGCGACCAGGCTCTCGAGAAGATCCTCGACCTCACCATGCTCTCCGACATCTTCCCCACCGGGTTCCACGGCGCGTACACCGCCGGCGTCGGCCCGGGATCGACCGTCTATATTGCGGGCGCCGGACCCGTCGGCCTCGCCGCTGCGGTGGGAGCACAGCTGCTGGGTGCGGCGGTGGTCATCGTGGGCGATCTGAACGAGGACCGCCTTGCCCGTGCGCGCTCGTTCGGGTGCGAGACCGTCGACGTGTCGAAGGGCGACCCGAAGGATCAGATCGAGCAGATCCTCGGTGTGCCCGAGGTCGACAGCGGCGTCGACGCCGTCGGGTTCGAAGCGCGCGGACACGGAGCGGATGCCACGCACGAAGCACCCGCCACGGTGCTCAACTCGCTCATGGACCTGACCGCGGCGGGCGGCGCGCTCGGCATCCCGGGTCTGTACGTCACCGGCGACCCCGGCGGCATCGACGAGGCCGCGAAAGTCGGGTCGCTGTCGCTGCGGCTCGGCCTCGGCTGGGCGAAGTCGCTCTCCTTCACCACCGGCCAGTGCCCTGTCATGCGCTACAACCGCCGCCTCATGATGGCGATCCTCCACGACAAGGTCGCGATCGCCGATGCCGTCGGCGCCACCGCCATCGGACTCGAGGACGCCCCGCAGGGGTATGCCGATTTCGACCAGGGCGCCGCCAAGAAGTACGTGCTGAATCCCAACGGGTACATCCAGTCCACCTGACAACGAGCGGATTCCTCGGTCGAGGCATCCGCTCGCCGACGAAAGGAACACCACCATGTCCGTCACCCTCGATGACGCCCGTCGCGTCATCACCGCCGCAGAGAAGCGCGCCGACGAGATCGGCCAGCCCATGAACATCGCCGTGGTCGACGCGGGAGGCAACCTGGTCGCCCACGTCCGTCAGGACGGCGCATGGATCGGGAGCGTGAACATCTCGATCAACAAGGCCTGGACCTCACGTGCGTTCGACATCGAGACGAAGACCCTCGGTGACAACTCTCAGCCGACGCAGCAGTTCTACGGCATCCACGCCACCAACGGCGGCAAGGTCGCGATCTTCGCCGGCGGCGTCCCCCTCTCCCGCGACGGCGCCGTCGTGGGCGCGGTGGGCGTCAGCGGCGGATCGGGCGACCAGGACCAGACGGTTGCGGAGGCAGGCGCCGCCGCCTTCTGACGCACCTTCCTGCGACCGACGCGCCGCCGCTGCTCGCCGCCAGGGGCACGTCGACCTGTGGCCGTCAGCTACTCGCGCCAGGGGCAGAGGTCGACCTTGTGGCCGTCGGCATCCGCCAGGGTCCACCACTCGGGCGCGTGGGAGTCGTCGACGATCACTCCGCCGGCGGCGAGCGCAGCCTCCAGGCGCTTCTCGATCACGTCGCGGGGAGCGTTCACGTCGAGGTGGGACCTGCCGCGCAGCGGCTTGTCGACGGGCTGGAACCAGATCAGAGGACCCCGTCCGTCGGCGTCGAACAGCACGCCGTCGCGCACTTCGCGAAAGCCCGTCGCGGCCTTCCAGAACGCCAGCGCGGCACGGGGATCGGGTGTCGCCACCGCGAGCATCAGGTCTTGCATCCGCTCGGTCTCTGCGCGGATGTCGAGCTCGCGGGCCGCCTGGGAGATCTGCGCGGCGAGCGCGGCATCCTTCGCCGTCAGCCCGCCCGCCGAATGGGTGAGCAGCCGTACGCGCACGGTGGCGAAGCGCACGTCGACGTCGGGATGGTGGTCGGCCGCCTCGGCGAGGTCGGCGATCGCTGCGAACAGCTGCGCCCCGGCCGCGAAGCTGCCGGTGCGGAACAGGGCGAAGGCGCCGGTCACGCGGGGACGCCAGTCCTCGACACCCGGGAACGCGCGGAATTCGTCTGACGTGATGGTGCTCATGATCCCGAGGATGCCACCGCCACCGCCGAGCGCAACCCCTGTGGCGGTCCGGCGGCGCCGAGGAGCGGCACGGCGTGCGGGCCCCATGCGCGATGCGGACCGGCTCGATAGGGTCTGAGGAGGCTGGTCGACATCCGAGCGGCGGGAGTTCTCGCTGCCGACATCGTGAGGTTCCGATATGGGCAAAGTCGCGTGGGGATTCACCTGTTCGCTCGACGGTTTCATCGCCGGGCCAGACCATGACATGGGCTGGTTGTCGGCAGCGGAGCCGATGGCGCCGGGCGCGACCGAGCGCATGGCGGCCGAGGTCGGCGTGATCATCGCCGGGAGAGACGGCTACGACGCGGCGAAGGCCCAGCAGGGCGAGCGCGACGAGATGACCTCCGAGGCCTACGGCGGCGCATGGTCGGGGACGGAGTTCATCCTCACGCACCGTCCTCACGAGATCGCAGACGACGCCTCCGTCGTCGCGTTGAACTGCAGCGTCGTCGAGGCGATCCGCCGGGCGCAGGAGATCGCGGGCGACAAGGACGTGCAGATCATCAGCGCGGACATCGCCCGCCAGGCGCTCGAGCACGACCTCATCGACGAACTGCAGGTGTTCGTCGCACCGGTGTTCCTCGGTGACGGCACCCGCATCTTCGATGTCCCCGGCGGGCGTCGCTACGACTGGGAGCTGGCCGAGATCTACGAAGGCGCCGAACGCAGCCTCGGACGGACATACCGGCCGAAGCGCAGCCGTTGACAGGCTCTCGCGCGCCTGGCGCGCGTCATCGGCCGGACGGTCGGCGACCCGGCGTTCCAGGTGCGTCGCAGGCGGCGGATGTCGGGTCGGCGGCGTAGCCTCGGAGGGTGAACCCCGAGCACGCCGCCGCACGCACTTCGGCGCTCGCGGCGCACGCCCCGGACGTCGCCGCCCGCATCGTTGCGGACTCGCGGGATCGCGTCGCCTGGGTGCGCGCACGGTCGCGCGGCATCACCGCGACCGACGTTGCGAGCCTGACCTCCGACCGCGCCATCGGCCGTGCCGCCGACGCCAAGCTCCTCGGCTCGGGCTTCTCGGGCAACGCCTACACCGCGCACGGCCGTGCGCGTGAGCCCGAGATCGCCGGGTGGGTCGCCGCGACCCACGGCATCCAGCCCTCGTCGGCGCTCTTCCACGCCGTCGTCGAGAAGCGCCACCTCGCGACCCCCGACGGCATCGCCGTCGACGCGTCGGGGCGCATCATCCTCGCCGAGATCAAGACGACGAACAAGGCCTGGCGCAGCATCCCGCGCTCCTACCTGCGGCAGGTGTGGTGGCAGCAGCACGTGCTCGGCGCCGAGCGCACCCTCGTCGCCTGGGAGCAGCACGACGGCTTCGTGCCCGTCGGCGACGAGCCGCGCTGCGCGTGGGTCGATCGCGACGAAGCCGAGATCGCGAAACTCGTGCGCCTCGCCACCGCCCTCATCGACGAGCTGTACCTGCGCACGACGCGCTCACGACAGCAGGCGGAACGGATGCCGCACCCGCCTGCCGCGCCGCGTGAGCCGTTCCGCGCGCTCGCCCTCGCCGACTGATCCGGCTGCCGTGCCCGGCTGAGCCGGTTCCTCATCGCAGCGTGGTCACACGCCGCGCATCGGCGTCCCAGATCCGCGCTCCTGTCGCTTGCCCGACGAAGTTCGGCGCTTTCATCAACCGCATCGCCGTCGCCAGTCGCGGGGCGGTGAGTCCCCGCGCCAGAGTGATGTGCGGCGTCCACCGGTCGATCCCGGTGTTCGAGTACCGCGGCTCGGGTCGACCGGCGATCTCTGCGACGACGCGGTGGATCGCCAGGAGCGGCGCGCTCACGACGACATGCCGCGCGAGCACGTACCGGTCCCGATGGCCGAGGAGCACGACTCCTGCGAGCTCCAGGGTGATGGGGAGCAGGTCAGCGATACCGTCGAACGCCGATGGATCGAGCCGGTCCCGCACCGCGAGCGTCAGGTGCGGACGGTTGCTGGGTGCGGGATTGCGCCCCGAGCTCGGCAGATCGGCCGCGAGCAGTCGATCCCAGTCATCCCGGACCGCGCGGTCGAGCTCGGCATCCGGAATCAGTTCGACGCTGAACACGCCTCCATACTCCTCGAACCGACCGTGCCGCGCGACGACGGCCCGCCGCTCACCGTGCCTGTCCCGACGCCTCGACCTTCGCCGCATCCACCGACGCGGCTTCCGCATCGTCGTCGGCGACCCCGTCCGAGCCCTGGGCATCGATGCCTGCATGCTCGACCTCTGCGCCCGCCTGCTCCGGATCCCAGCCGGGCTTCGGCACGGAGTCGATGAGCAGCCGCGTGTACTCGTGCTGCGGGTCGGCGAGCAGTTCGTCCGTGCGTCCCCGCTCGACGATCTCGCCGCGGCGCATCACGACCGTCTCATCGCACACCCTCCGGACGACGGCCAGGTCGTGGCTGATGAACAGCACCGTCAGACCGCGCTCCCGCCGAATGTGGTCGACCAGGTCGAGCACCTGCGCCTGCACCGAGACGTCGAGCGCGCTGGTCGCCTCGTCCATCACCAGCACGCCCGGCTCGATCGCGAGGGCGCGCGCGATCGCGACGCGCTGCCGCTGTCCTCCCGAGAGGGTGCGCGGCCGCGCCGCGGCGTGCTTCTCCCCCAGGCCCACCTGCGCGAGCAGGTCCCGTACACGCGTGCGAGACTCGGACGCGCTGAGTCGCCTCTCGCTGCCGGTGCCGCCGTGCAGGCGTAGGGCGTCCTCGATCGCGCGGCCGGCCGTGATGCGCGGATCCAGCGACAGATAGGGGTCCTGGAACACCATCTGCACGCTGCGCGCGTGCGCCAGTCGCTCCCGGCGGCCGCGGGGGACCGCCGTCCGTGCACGGCCATCGATGCGGATGTCGCCGCCGTCGGCGCTCTCGAGGCCCACGACCAGGCGCGCCAGCGTCGATTTGCCCGATCCCGACTCCCCCACCACACCGAGTGCACCGCCACGCGGCACGGTGATCGAAGCCTCGATCACCGCGTGCACCGGCTCCTTCCCGCGGCGGTGATACGTCTTCGAGATCCCGAACGCCGCGAGCATCGGCGTGGCCGGCGCCGTTGGCCCCGACAGCGCAGTCGGGACGTGGTCGGAGCGCTCCCCGAGGGGCCAAGGGTCCGTCCGCAGCGGACTCCGTCCATCGGTCGCGGCAGGCACGTCGCGCGGAGGCGCGGTTCCCTCCGCCGCGCGAGACACCGGGGCGCTGCCGAAGAGCGTCGGGGTCGCGGCGACGAGCCGGCGGGTGTACTCCGCCTGTGGGTCGCGCAGCACGTCGTGTGCACGCCCCTGCTCGACGATGTGTCCGCCGCTCATCACGTAGACGCGGTCGCAGAGCGAGGACGCGAGGTTGAGGTCGTGTGTGATGAACAGCATGCCCATGCCCCGGCGTGCGCGCTGCTCGCTGAGCACGCCGATGATCTCGGCCTGCGTCGTGACGTCCAGGGCGGTGGTGGGCTCATCGCACACCAGCAGTCGCGGCGACGTGGTGAGCGCACCCGCGATCATGACGCGCTGCAGCATGCCGCCTGAGAACTCGTGCGGATACTGGCGCAGGTGCTCCTCGGGGCGCGGCAGGCGCACGGCGGTGAGCAGTTCGACGGCGCGTGCTCTCGCGGCATCCGCCGACCACCCCTCGGCCAGCCGCAGCGCCTCGGTCAGGTGGTCGCCGATGGTGCGCATCGGGTTGATGCCGGCGCGCGGGTCCTGGAAGATCATCGCGGCGCCGTGCCGGCGGAGCCCCCGCAGTTGGGGGGCGGTGGCCGTCAGCACGCCCGCCCCGCCGAGCACGACGTCGCCGGTGGTGACGGCGCGCGGGGGAAGGAGCCCGAGCACGGTGCGGGCCGTGAGCGACTTGCCCGAGCCGGACTCGCCGACGAGCCCGACCGTCTCACCCGCGGCGACCGAGAGCGAGATGCCGTGAAGCAGCCGCGTGCCGTCGGCGAGGTCGAGCGTCAGATCACGGATGCCGAGCAGGGCCTCACCGTGCACCGCAGGCGCTTCGGGGATACCTGTGGCGGCCGGCTCGGCGACGGAATCGTGTGCGTTCATGCCGGGATCTCCCCTCCGATGCGGTCGGAGACCTCTTCCCCGATGATGTTGACCGCCACGACGACCACGACCACGGCGACCGCCGGCACGATCGCGGGCAGGAAGTGCCCGCCGATGAGCCCGGCCTGCGCCTCGTTGATCATCGCGCCCCAGTCGGCGGTCGGCGGCTGCACGCCGAGACCGAGGAACGACAGCGCCGCGAGCTCCGCCAGGACGTAGCCGAAGTTCAGCGTCGACTGCGCGCCGACGATCGGGGTGACGTTCGGCAGCACACGGCGCAGTGCGATCCATGGTCCGGAGAACCCCTGCACGCGGTAGGCCGCGACATACGGCCGGGTCCGCTCGGCAGCGACGAGCGACCGCGTCAGGCGTGCCACGAAAGGCGCGTACGCGATGCTCATGGCGATGACCGGCGCCACCAGGCCCTTGCCGAAGAGCGCCACGGCCATGATGGCGATGAGAAGCGACGGGAAGGCGAAGAGCACGTCGAACACGCGGCCGAGTGCGGCATCGATCCAGCCGCCGCGCCAGCCCGCGATCAGGCCGAGAAGGATGCCGAGCACGGTCGACGCGATCACCACGAGGAGCGGCCCGAGCAGCGCCGTGCGCGCACCGTAGATCAGGCGGCTGAGCGTGTCGCGTCCCAGGCTGTCGGTGCCGAGCCAGTGCGCGGCGCTCGGCCCGGCGTTGACCGCGGCGAAGTCGACGGCGTCGGGGTTGTACGGGGCGAGGAAAGGCGCGAAGATCGCGGCCAGCGTCATCGCCGCGACGACGCCCAGCGCGATCGCCAGGGTGAGGCCGGCGCGCCGCCGGCGAGGCGCTCGCAGCACACCGACGGCGAGTGTCGCGGGGCTCGTGCGCTTCGACGCTGCGCTCGGCGCGCCGGTCGCGGGCGGCGGGGTCGTGGAGGTCATCGGGCACCGGCTCCGGCAGCGGATCGAGGGTCGATCCAGGGTTCGAGGACGTCGATCACGGCGTTGACGAGCACGAACGCGGTGACGACGAGGAGGACGATCGCCTGCACGACCGGGAAGTCGAGGCGGTCGACCGACTGCACCAGCAGCGAGCCGATGCCGGCGAGGCCGAAGGCCGCTTCGACGATGGAGCTCGACACGAGAAGGCCGGCCACGAGCATCCCGCTCACCGTCAGAATCGGGCCGACGGCGTTGCGGAAGACGTGGCGACGGACCACGGTGCCGCGTCTGATGCCGCGGCTGATCGCCACCTCGACGTGCTCGCGGCCGAGCTGGTCGATCATCGACGAGCGGGTCACCTTGCCCACGAGCACGACGAACACGATCGCGAGCGCGATGGACGGCAGCACCAGGTGGTACACCGTGTCCCAGAAGCCGTCGCCCGAGCCGAACGAGGGGAACCAGCCGAGCTGCACGGCGAACACCGCGATGAGCACGATCGAGCCGACGAACGATGGGACGGCGCCGAGCACGGTGAGCCCGATCAGGATCGAGCGGTCGGCGACCCGCCCCCGCGAGAGTGCGGCGAGCGCGCCCGCGGTCAGTCCGACGACCGCGATCATCGTGCCTGCCATGACGACGAGGCCGAGCGTGACCGGCAGGCGCTCGCCGAGCACGACGGTGACGTCCTGCCGGTACTGCAGCGAGCGGCCGAGATCACCGTGCAGGAGCCCGCCCACCCACGTCAGGTACTGCTGCCACGGCGGCAGGTCGAGTCCGTACTGCGCGGTGATCTGCGCCACCGCCTCGGGGCTCGGCTTGCGCCCGCGCAGCAGGAACGCGACGGGGTCGCCCGGCACCAGGAACCGCGAGAAGAACACGAGGACGGATGCCAGGAACAGCGTGAGGAGCAGACCTCCGAGCTTGCCGGCGATCCGGCGGACGGCGGTCATGATGCGACGCCGTCCGCGAACGAGGCCAGACGGGGCCCGGCACCCAGCGCCAGGCCCCCGCTCAGGTCACCGCGAGCCAATGGTCGCCGCCCACGGGTAGTAGAGGAACGCCACCGACGGTGCCACGCCGGTCACGCGGTCGCTCAGGAACACGGTCATCGGCCCCTCGAACAGCGGCAGCCAGGGCAGCTGCTCGTTCGCGATGCGCTGCGCCTGAGCCGTGATCTCGCTGCGCTGCGCCGGGTCGTCGATCGCGACGGCCTCGTCGACGAGCGCATCGAAGTCCGGATCGCTCCAGCCGCCGTAGTTGCTGAACTCCCCCGTTCGCAGCACGCCGTACATCTCGAGAGGGTCGGGGCTCGAGAGATACCAGGAGGTGTAGAAGAGGTCGACGCCGTCGCGCGCGGCCGGGTCCGAGAACAGGGCGGTGTAGGCGCTCGGGCTCACGGTCTGGATCGTCGACTTCAGCCCGATCGCCTGCGCGGCCGCGGCCGCACCCTGCGAGATCACGGCGAAGTCGTTGCCCAGAGGTGCCGTCGCGATGACGATCTCCTCACCTGCCACGCCCGCGTCGTCGATGAGCTTCTTCGCCGCTTCGAGGTCGTACGGATACTCCTCGAGCCCGTCGAACGCGTCGTCCAACGCCGCTCCGCTCGCACCCACCCACACCGACTCGGTGGTGAGCGCGTTCGTGACCTCGCCGTAGCCCTGGACCGCGGCATCCAGGATCCCCTGCCGGTCCATCGCCAGGAGCAGGGCCTCGCGCACGCGATCGTCACCGAGCGGGCCTTCGAGATCGCTCACGATCAGACTGCCGACGGCCGTGTTGAGCCCGAAGTAGACGTCGCCCTTGCCGGAGCCCTGCAGCTGCGCGATCGCGTCGGGCGGGATCATCCAGCCGCCGTCCACCTCACCGGATTTCAGGGCGTTGACCCGGGCGTTGGGGTCGGTCATGAAGAGCACCTCGACCTCGCCCGCCCGCGCGCGCAGCGCCTCGTCCCAGTAGTCGTCGTACCGCGTCAGCGTCACCGATTCGCCGGGCTTCCAGGCGGTCAGCTCGAAGGGCCCGGTGCAGTTCACGAGGCCGGTGGAGTTGCCGTAGTCGGCGCCCTTCTCGGCCAGCGACGCGGCCGACTCGACGACGCCGGCCGAGCCGCCCATCGCGAGGTTGAACTGGGAGTCGGGCCGTGTCATCGTCACGGTCACCTCGCGCTCGCCGGTCTGCTCGATCGCGGCGACGTTCTGGTACGCCGAGTACCACGACGAGCCGACCTCCGGGTCGAGGTGGCGGCTCATCGACGTGACGACGTCGGCGGCGGCGAGCGGCGTGCCGTCGTGGAAGGTGACGCCCTCACGGATCGTATAGACCCACGTCTCGGGCGTCGGATGCTCGAACGACTCCGCGAGGCCCGGCGACAGCGTGTAGTCGGGATTGAGGCGCAGCAGCGACTCGCACACGTTCGCGAGCACCTGGTTGTCGGCGTAGTCGAACGCGTAGGCGTAGTCGAGGGAGTACGGCTCGGAATAGCTCACCCAGGTGAACGAGTCGATGTCACCGGACGGCGCAGCCGTCTGGGCGGTGAGCTCCCACTCGGGCGCGGCAGTCGCATCGGGCTCGGCCTCGGCCGGGGTGCACGCCGAGAGGACGAGCGCGCCCACGAGACCGGCGGCTGCCAGAGCGCCGAGGCGATGGACGGCGGATCGACGGGTGGTGCGTCGAGTGGGGATCATGGTGCTCCTCGGGTACGGACGTCGGTGTCGGGTGGAGAACGATCGGGGACGGCGCGTCGTCCGTCAGTGGAGGCTCGGGACGGGCGTCCCTATGGCGGGGTTGCCCAGGTCGGAGGCATCCGGGCTGTCGGCGGTCGGCGACGCCTCGTCGCGGGCGTAGACGCGCTCACCGTCGATCCACGTCGAGACGACCTGACACGCGTACAGCTCCTCGGCGGGGACGGCGAACGGGTTGGGCTCGACGACGACCAGGTTCCCGAGGTAGCCGGCGCGGACCAACCCGGTGTCGTGGTCGCGGTGGTTCACGTAGGCGGTGCCGGACGTGTACGCGGCGAGCGCCGTCGCGAGATCCAGCCGCTGGTGCGCGCCGCCCAGCGGCTCGGCATCCGACAGCGGCGCGACCCGGTTGACGGCGATGTGCACACCGGCGAGCGGATCGGCGCTCGAGACGGGCCAGTCGCTGCCGCCGGCGAGGCGTACGCCGGCGCGCCGCAGATCGCCGAACGGGTACTGACGGGATGCCGCCGACTCGGCGAGGAACGGCAGGGTCAGGTCGTCCATCTGGTCTTCGTGACATGCCCACAGTGGCTGCATGTTCGCGACCGCCCCGACCGCCGCGAAACGCGGTACATCGGTCTCGTCGATGACCTGGATGTGCGCGAGGTGGTGACGCCCGTCTGTGTCGCCGTTCGCCGCGGCCGCCGCCTCGACCGCGTCGAGCGCCTCTCGGACGGCGCGGTCGCCGAGGGCGTGGAAGTGCAGCTGGAAGCCGGCGGCATCAGCCGCGATCGCGTACTCGCGCAGCTTCTCGGCGGGGATGAACGACAGCCCGCGATTCTCGGTGTCGTGCCCGTGACCGTCGCGGTACGGCTCAAGCATCGCGGCCGTGTGGTTCTCGGCGACGCCGTCGACCATGAACTTGATGGAGGTGAGCGAGAACCGGTCCTCGCGACCGAGCTCGGCGATCTCGTCACGGAGGCGGATCATGTCCTCCAGCTGCTCGATGCCGTCGGCTCGCTCCCACCACTGCGCGCCGACGACGTGCGCCTTGAGCGTGCCCTCGGCGAGCGCGCGCCGGTAGGACGCGAGTCCGCCGGCGATTCCCGGGAAGTCGCCGACGAGCGCGTCCTGCCATCCCGTGATGCCCTGTGCGAGCAGGTCTCGCTGCGCCCGCAGCAGCCCGGCGTACGCGAGGTCCTCGGAGACGGTCGGGCGCACGGCGGCGAAGAAGTCGGAGGCGCCCTCGTGGAAGGTGCCCGCAGGAAACCCGTCCGCCTCGCGCTCGATGCGTCCGTCGGCGGGGTCGGCGGTCGCGGCATCGATGCCTGCCAGGCGCATGGCCGCGGTGTTCGCCCACGATGAATGGTGGTCGCGGCTCGCGAGCAGCACAGGCCGGTCGGGAACGATGGCGTCGAGCGCGCCCCGCAGCGGTGCGCCGCTGGCGAAGTGATCCATCGACCACCCGCCGCCGACGATCCATTCGGCATCGGGATTCTCCGCGGCGTAGCGGGCGATCGTGGCAAGGGCATCGGCGGCGTCCTCGGAGCCCGTGAGGTTGCACTGCAGCAGTTCGACGCCGCCCGACATCGGGTGGATGTGCGCGTCCTGGAAGCCCGGCGCCAGCAATGCGCCGGCGAGGTCGACGACCTCGGTGTCGGGACCGATGAGGACGGATGCCGCTTCCTCGCTGCACACCGCGGCGATGCGCCCGTCGCGCACCGCGACGGCGAGACCCGTCAGCGCCTCGCGGCTGCCCGCAGTCACGAGGTCGGAGCTGAACAGCGCGCCTCCGGTGAACACGGTGTCTGCGAACGGCGTCTGTGCGTCGTCAGGAACGGCAGCGGCCACGGGACCTCTCCTTCGTCATCGAGCGGGGTTGCTCGACGATAGACTGACGTCATCGCCGATGTCAACGCTGTTGACCACATTGATGACACCACCGGTATGCTGGGCGCGTCACGGCGTCGAGCCGCGGCTCCGTGGAACGATGGACGGCGACGGTGAAAGCGGGGATCATGGCGGCACGCAGCGGAGCGACGTCCGAGAAGTCCGGCGGCAGGCGCCTGGATCGAGCGATGATCATCGCGGCCGGGCTGGAGCTCGCCGAGACCACCGGCTCGACGACGCTCTCCATCAGGGAGCTGGGCGCCAAGCTCGGCACCGATCCGACCGCCGTCTACCGGCATTTCCGCAGCAAGGACGACCTGATGGGCGCACTGCTCGACGAGCTCACGGTGCGCAGCCTCGCCGCCGTGACCGCGCCGCCAGAAGACTGGCAGGACCGCCTGCGCCAGCTGGCATCCGCCACGCTCAACGAGCTCTCGCGCTACCCGGCCGTCGGCCAGGAGGCCATCGTGCTCACCACGCACGGGCCGGGCGAACTCGATGCGATCGAGTTCATGCTGGACGCCTTCTCACGGGCAGGCCTTGAGGATGAAGACCTCGTGCAGCATTACGCCCTGATGGCGACGCACGTCCTGTCGTCCGCCGCCGGCGTCGCGCGGGCGCGGACCGAGCGCGGCTCCCCCTCACCCTCGAGCTCCAGCCCGTGGTTCGAGGGCCCTCTGCTGGTCGACCCCGTCAACCACCCCCACATCGCGCAGATCTCGCCACAGCTGCTCGCTCTCGAGGATCGCGAGCTCTTCACCCTCGGCGTCGAGTGGATCATCCGCTCCGCCGAACGCTCCGCGATTTCCGCCTGAGCCTCGGCGGCATGCGCATCTGACCTTCTCGCGCACCGATAGTTGACGCACGTCAACCATCGGCGTATAGTTGACCCATATCAACTGTTGACCTACGTCAACCACTCTTGCGCCGCCGTCGCCGCACATCCTCGAATCAACACCAGCGAGAAGGATTCCTATGGCTACGTCCACCCCCGCGACCGGGCCGGTTGCCACTGCCTCCGCCGGCAGCACGGACCCCGCCGCCGGCAGCACGAATGCCGACGAGAAGCGCCATCACCGCCAGGTGCTGCAGGCGCTCACCGGTCTGCTGCTCGGCATGTTCGTGTCGATGCTCGCGTCGACCGTCGTCTCGACCTCGCTGCCCGTCATCGTCCACGACCTGGGCGGCGACCAGGCGGCGTTCACCTGGGTCGTCACCGCGACCCTGCTGACCACGGCCATCTCGACACCCGTCTGGGGCAAGCTCGCCGACCTCTTCAACCGCAAGCTGCTGATCCAGATCGCCATCGTGATCTTCGTGCTGGCCACCGCCGCCGCGGGCTTCTCGCAGGACCCCGGCACGCTCATCGCCTTCCGCGCCGTGCAGGGCATCGGCGCCGGCGGTCTCGCCGCGCTCAGCCAGGTCATCATGGCCGACATCATCAGCCCGCGCGAGCGCGGCCGATACATGGGCCTGTTCGGAGCGGTGATGGCCGTCGCCACCGTCGGCGGCCCGCTCCTCGGCGGCCTCATCACCGACACCATCGACTGGCGCTGGAACTTTTTCATCGCACTGCCGTTCGCCGTCGCCGCGCTCGTCATGATGCAGCGCACGCTGCACCTGCCGTCGCGTCCGAAGGTGAAGGCGCGCATCGACTACTTCGGCATCGTGCTGCTCTCGACCGCCGTGTCGCTGCTGCTCATCTGGGTCACCAACGCCGGCAAGGACTACGACTGGTGGAGCATCGAGACGATCCTCATGGTCGGCGGGGCACTCCTCGCCGCCGTGGTGTTCGTGATCGTCGAGCTGCGCTCCAAGGAGCCGCTGATCCCCCTGACGATGTTCCGCAATCGCACGTTCACGCTCGCGGTCATCGCATCGATCTCGATCGGCATCGCGATGTTCGGCACCTCGGTGTTCCTCAGCCAGTACATGCAGCTCGCCCGCGGCGCCACGCCGACCGAGGCCGGTCTGATGACCATCCCGATGATCGGCGGACTGCTGCTGGCGTCGATCGTGATCGGCGGCCTCGTCACCAAGCACGGCCACTGGAAGCCGTACCTGATCGTCGGCGGCGTGCTGCTCATCGCCGGGTCGTTCCTGCTGTCCACGATCGAGTACGACACCAACTTCGTGCTGGTCTCGCTGTACATGTTCCTGCTCGGCGCGGGCGTCGGCATGACGATGCAGAACCTCGTGCTCATCGTGCAGAACACCGCCAAGCCGAGCGAGATCGGCGTCGCGAGCTCGGGTGTCACGTTCTTCCGCAGCCTGGGCGGCACGATCGGCGTCTCGGTGATGGGAGCCGCATTGGCGACATCCGCCACCGACCTGTTCGCGCAGCGCACGGACGAGATCGGCGCGGCCATCATGACGCTCGGAGAGAAGGGCGCCGCCATCGCTGCGCAGCTCCAGTCGGGCACCATCCCGCAGGTGTCGGCGCTGCCCGAGGCGATCCGCGTGATCGTCGAGGACATCTACGCCCAGTCCATCGCCCACTCGTTCCTGATCGCCGTGCCGCTCGCAGTGATCAGCCTGATCGCGATCATCTTCCTGCCGAACCAGCCGCTCACCCGCATGACGACGAGCGAGCGCGTGCAGGCCAGCGAGGCCGACCTCGCGACCGTCTCGGTCGCCGAGGGCATGGACGCACTGACCGCCACGGCGACGGTGAAGACCCAGGCCGAGTCCTCCGCATCCGCTACGCCCGAGCAGGCGAGCCACGCGGCCGACGAGGCCCGGTCCACCCGGCGCTAGTGTCGAACACGATGACCTCCCCCGACACTCGAGCGGCGCGCACCGAAGCGGTGCGCGCCCTCGAGGCGGAGTTCGGCGAGCTGATCAACCGCTTCCGGCGGATCATCACCGAGAATGCGAACCGCGTGAGCCCGGGCATGCTGCCCGGCGCCTACAAGGTGTTCACCACGATCGTGCGCCGCGAGGGCATCACCCTCTCGGCGCTGGCGGAGGCGCTGACGGCCGACAAGGGCCAGATCAGCCGGACGGTGCGAGAGCTCGAGCAGCTCGGCCTTATCGAGCGCACCCCCGACCCCGATGACGGCCGGTCGAGCCTGCTCTCCCCCACCCGGTTCGGACTGGAGCGCCTCGCCGAAGCGCGCGCGCCGCAGGAGAGCCTGCTCGTCGATGCCCTCGAGGAGTGGCCGGTCGACGACATCCTGAATCTCACGCGCTTGCTGCACGCCCTCACCCTGGGCGAGCGCCCGGCCTCCTGAACCGGCTCGCCACCGATGTCCGCACCGGGTGCGGTCGACCCTAGGGCGCCGTCATGACGACGCCGACGAGCGACAGCAGTCGCTCGACCGCCCGCGCCTCGTACTCGGGGAGCGCCTCGTGCGGGCGGAAGAGCACGAGCTGCTTCAGTCCCTCCATCGCCGCCAGCAGCAGGGCGACCGCGCCGTCCACGTCGTGGCAGGCGATCTCGCCGGCGCCGACGGCTCGGTGCACGAGCCCGAGGAACAGCCGCTCGGTCTCGTCGAGGAACGCCGCCCAGCTTGCTCGCACGTCGGAGTCGACGATCGACTGCGCGACCACCTCTGTCGTGAAGACGCGGTTGCCCGCATCGAACAGACAGCTGTGCACCGAGAAGGCGACCGCCGCACGCAGCTGCTCGAGCGGCGTCGAGGCCGACTCTCGGACGGCCGTCATGTCAGCGCGCCACCGGGCGTAGTAGGCGCGGCATGCCGCGAGGATGACGTCCTTCTTCGACGAGTAGTGCCAGTAGAGACTTCCCTTGGTCACCCCGGCGGCCGCCGCGATGTCGTCCATGCTCACGCGGTCGATGCTGTGCACCGAGAACAGGTCCAGGGCGGCGACGGCGAGCTCCTCGGGCTTCGCGAGGCCTGCGGCGGGGGTCATGTGCTCACCCTACCCACCCATACCGGCCGGTACAGCTACCGCAGCCCGTCACGACCGGGGCGGATGCCGGCGGCCAGGCGTGTGCGCCGGCGCCGGGCATCCCGCACCGTCACACCAGTGCGGCAGGCGACGCGAGCAACGGCACGCGCTCGGTGAAGCCCACGTGGGCGATCTCCCGGCGCAGCCACGCGAGCGAGTCGGCGAGCATCGGGCCTCCCTGCCCCTCGCACTCGATGCTCAGGACGCCGTCGAACCCCCGATCGGCGAGCTGCCGCAGGATCACGCGGATGTTGTCGGCATTGACCCCGTCACCGGCGGCGACGTGGCTGATGGCGATGCCGGTCGCCCCGCCGCGCACGGCGGCGGCCAGCGACTCCGAGACGTCCTTGATGTGAACGTGGTGGATCTTGTCGAGGAAGCGGCCGGCGAACTCGACCGGGTCGTTGCCGGCGATGAACGTGTTGCCGGTGTCGAGGTTGAGTCGCAGCCACGGGCTGTCGCCGCAGAAGTCGAGCATCTCGCCAAGCGATTCGGCCCTCGTGGTGAAGTAGCCGTGCACCTCGATGGTGACGGTCACCTCATGAGCCTCTGCCACGCGGATGATCTCGCCGTAACTGCGCTTCATGAGGTCGAGCGCTTCGCGGTCCGTGAGCCCTTCGGGCTTGTGGAGCCCGTCGGTGGTCGCAACACGGGGACACCCCGCGAGCGACGCCCACGAGATCGCCTTCTGGACGTACGGGACACCGACGCTCATGCCGTCGAGGCCCGACAGTGGATATGCCGCATCGATCTGCGAGAACTCGACGCCGTAGCCCTCCATCTTGCGGCGCAGCAGCACAGGGTCCTCCAGCAGCGAGATGTGGGGGAAGTACCCGAGGCCATGGATCCAGCACGCCCCCTCGATCACCCCCGGCTCGATGTAGTGCACATCGTTCTCCTGCGCCCACACGAGCGCCTGCTCGAAGGACTTGTGGCTGGAGTTGAAGGCATCCGTGTGGAAGCCGATCCCGATCTCGGGCATGGGAACCTCTCTCTGGCAACGTTGCCGACACGAGGCGCAGACCGGTCAGTATGGTCTGTGCACAAGCAGGCGAGCGTGATCCTGCGCCTGCTCGATGATTACCATACTGGCGAGTACTGCGATTCCTCGCAAGAGGACGGACGGTTCAGATCCGGATGAAGTCGTACTCCTGGAACGCCTCGACCTCCGGCACCCACCGGTTCTCGACGAAGTCGACGTGCGACGGATGCGTGTTGTAGGCGTCGTAGGCGTCCTGGTCGGCGAACACCATCGTGAACTGATGGGTGAGCTCGCTCTTCGGGCTCACCTGGCGGTTCACGGCGAACTCGGTGACGCCGGGGATGGCGGTCAGCGTGCGCCGGCCGGTTTCCACGAACTCCCGCTCCTCCTCGGACCCGGGCGCGTGGACCAGCCGGAAGACGACGGTGTGCTCGATGGACATGTACTCCCCTGTGTGGCTGAGGACCTGTGTGGCTGAGGACCTGTGTGGTTGAGGACCTGTGTGGCTGAGAATCTATTGGTTCGAGAAGGCGGCATCGAACGAGGCGTCCGGCGCCTTCCACAGCAGCGACCGCACGAACTCGACCGCCTGCGCGGCCCCGTGCAGTCGGTCCATGCCGGCGTCCTCCCATTCGATCGAGATGGGGCCGGTGTAGCCGATCGCATCGAGCGCGCGGAACGAATCCTCCCACGGCACATCGCCGTGCCCGGTCGAGACGAAGTCCCAGCCGCGTCGCGGGTCGCCCCAGGGCAGATGCGAGCCGAGCACGCCCGCACGGCCGTTGCGCGGCCGCATCCGCGTGTCTTTGCAGTCCACGTGATAGATGCGGTCCTGGAAGTCCCAGATGAACCCCACGGGATCGATGTTCTGCCACATCATGTGCGACGGGTCCCAGTTGAAGCCGAACGCCTCGCGGTGCCCGATCGCCTCGAGGGCGCGCACCGAGCTCCAGTAGTCGTAGGCGATCTCGCCGGGGTGCACCTCGTGCGCGAAGCGCACGCCCTCCGCGTCGAAGACGTCCAGGATCGGGTTCCAGCGGGCTGCGAAATCCTCGAAGCCGCGCTCGATCACGTCCGCCGGCACCGGCGGGAACATGGCGAGGTACGGCCAGATCGACGACCCGGTGAACCCGACCACCACGTCGATCCCGAGTTTGCGCGCCACCCGCGCGGCGCGCTTCATGTCGTCGGCGGCTCGCTGTCGCACGCCCTCGGCATCGCCGTCGCCCCACACGTAGTCGCGCAGGATCGCCTGATGGCGGAAGTCGATCGGGGCATCGCACACCGCCTGACCTGCCAAGTGGTTCGAGATGGCAAAGGCCCTGAGACCGTACCGGTCGAGGATCTCCCGCCGCGAGGCGACGTACGCGTCATCCTCGTCGGCGCGCTTCAGATCCAGATGATCGCCGGATGCCGCGATCTCGAGCCCGTCGTACCCCCACGACGCCGCGAGCCGCGCCACCTCCTCGAACGGCAGGTCGGCCCATTGCCCGGTGAACAGGGTGACGGGGTGCTCGGCCATGGACTCCTCCTCGAGTCGTGCGACGGTCAGTGCTGCTGTGCCTGGAGCGCCGTGAGGTACCTGAGCGACCGCTCCGCCAGGTCGTCCTGACTCGACGCGAGCGGGCGCCAGACCGACGCGGCCACGGCGATCGTGGCGTTCTCGCCCGTGAAGCTCTCCAGCCCCAGGATGCCTTCATACCCGGCTTCGTCCAGCGCCGCCAGCGTCCCCGGCCAATCGGTGTGGTCATCGCCCACCGGTCCGCGATCGCTCCCGCACACCTGCACGTGTGCGATGCGGCCGGCGGCCGACCGGATGGCAGCCTCCGGGCGCTTCTCCTCGATGTTGAGGTGGTATGTGTCGAGCGCCAGTCCGAGTCCGCTGCCGAGCAGCGGCGCCAGCGCGTCGAGCCCTTGCTCGACGGTGTTGATCACGCTCGTCTCATAGCGGTTCAACGGCTCGACGGCGAGCGCGAGCCCAGCCGCTGCGGCCTCTTCCACCAGCGGCTCGATGTTGCGCCGCAGCTGGGCGACCACCTCGGTGCGCTCGTCGCCGGTCATGCGCCAGGTCACGCCCGTCGGGGCATAGAAGGGACCGGCGACGACGGATGCCCCCACCCGGCGCGCTGCGGCGAGGCAGGTGCGCAGGTAGGCCTGAGTGGCTGCGACGTTGCCCGCGCGATCCACGAGCGAGCGGCCGGGTCCCATCGCGCCGATCACGACGGGCCGCAGCTGCAGCGACTCGAGCAGATCACCGGTGCGGCCGGCATCCCAGTCCCCCGCGTTCTCGAGCGGGAGCTCGATCGCCCCGAAGCCCATGCGCGCGATCTTCGGCGCGAGCTCGGCCAGGGTCTCATCGGTCAGTGGCGAGGTCCACACCCACGTGTTGACGCCGATCGTGCGGTGCATACTCTCCTCTTCGTTTATTCGGTGGGCAGCGAGACCGTGTCCCACTTCCTGTCGTTCCGACGACCCGGAAAGCGGTGTCATCGGGACATGATCGGCAGGAAGTGGGACACGGAGACCCGCGGGTTACGGGATCTGGCGCTCCTGCCAGACGTCGGGGTAGCCCGGCAGGTTCTCGCCGCCGAACTTGGCGTAGTGACCGTCGGGCATGCCGTCGTTCGCCTCGAGCCACTCATCGAGCTCGCCGGCCTCGATCGGCACCTGCGGGAGCACCCACTCCTTCGGGACCTCCTCGCCGGCGAAGATCTTCTGCGCCGCCAGGAGCGGCGTGCGCCACTGGAAGTTCGAGTACACCGGTGCAAGACCGGTCAGCTCCGTCTCCTTCCACTTGCGCAGGAAGCTCATCTCGTCCTCACCGGTCATGACCGGGTAGTCCACGCCGGCGTCCTCGAACGCCTCGATGGCCGCGACGGCGCCGTCACCGGCATCCATCCAGATGCCGTGCACGTCGCCCTTGGCGAGCTCGTCGCTGATGATGCTCTTGATCTCGGCGGGGTCCGCACCGGTGAAGTAGTCCACCGCCTCGATCCCGGCCTCGTCGAACAGCTTCTCGGCCGCCGCCCAGCGGTGCTCGAGCACGTCGACGCCCGACAGGATCCTCAACGCGACGACCTTGTCACCCTCCTCGAGGTTGTCGATGAGGAACTCGGCCGTGTCGATGCCCCACGCGAAACCGCCGATGGGGTGGATGAACGTCACCGCGCAGTCGGTCTCGACACCACGGTCGAACACGACGACGGGCTTGCCCGTCTCACACGCGCGCTCGACGGCAGGGGTCATCGCCGCCGTGCTGTTCGGCGAGATGAGGAAGATGTCGCAGTTGCCCTCCGAGATGAAGTAGTCGATGTCGGCGATCTGCGTGTCATCGGAGTCCTGCGCGTCGCGGGTCTCCATCTCGCTAATGACGCCGGCCTCCTGCAGCACCTCCAGCTGCTGGTTCATGGTGATCCAGCCGGTCTGGCGCCACGGGTTCGAGATCGACGCGTTGGCGAAGCAGGCCTTCTTCGGCCCGGTGCTCGCGTACTGCGACGTGTCGACCATCTCGGCGTCGATGTGCTGCAGGTAGGGCTCGTCCTCCGGCCCTTCGGGCACGACTTCGCGCTGTGCCATCTGGGTGTCGAACAACTCCTGGTCGAACCATTCGTTCTCTGCGGGGTCGGATGCCTCCTCCGAGGATTCCGGGGCCACCACGTTCGGGTCGGTCGTACAGCCGGCCAGGGCGATGAGGCCGACGAGCGCCACCGATGTGGTGGCGATCTTCAGTGATCGTCGCATTTCTAGTCTCCTCTGGTTTCTGCGACACCCTCAGCGGCGAGGGCAGGTGATGCGGACGTTCGAGCCGCCGCGCCATCGGGCGCATCGGGCTCCTTCCCCTGGTCGGGAGAAGCGGGTGGGGTCGCGGGGCGGCGGCGTGCGCGGAACGCGACGCCCGAGTACGCGACGGCGGCGATGATGATGACGCCTTGGACGGCATCGCGCAGTGTCGCCGGCACCCCGGCGATGTTCAGCAGCAGGAACAGCGCCTCCAGCACGAAGGCTCCGGCGACGGCGGCGACGATCCAGCCCCGACCGCCACCGAGCACCACCCCGCCGAGCACCACGGCGGTGATCGCGACGAACTCGTAGCCGCGCCCGACCGAGGGGTGGACGCCGGCGTAGCCGACCAGGAGGACGGCGGTGACCGTCGCCGACAGCGACGAGATCATGAACGCCTGCGTCGTCGCCCACCAGTCGCGCGCGCCGGAGTACCGCACCGTCCGGGCGTTGTCGCCGAGCGCGATGAGCACCTTGCCCAGCGGGCGCTTGGTGATCCAGATGCCCAGTGCGAGCCAGCCGGCGAGGATGAGCACCGACCACGGCAGGAAGTCGATGACGGGGATGTCGCGGACGCCGCCGCGCCCGATCTCGCGGAAGCTGTCGGCCGGGTTGCCCGTTGCCGCGCCGCCCGTCCACCACAGCACCAGTCCGAGGAGGGCGAGCATCATGCCGAGCGTCACGATGAACGACGGCACCTTGAGCAGCGTCGTGATGATGCCGTTGATGAAGCCGATGACCAGGCCGAAGACGATCATCAGCAGCAGCACCGGCACGGTGCGCGAGTCGTCCTGACCGACCACGTTGCCGGCGATGATCACCTGGGCCGTGATCAGCGATCCCTGCGACAGATCGAACTCCCCCGCGATGATGACGAAGTACTGGCCGATCGCGACGATGGCGATCGGGGCGACCCGCTGGACGAACCGCATCAACTGCCCGGGCTCGGCGAAGTTGGGGTTCAGGATCATGACGGCGACGAGCAGGACGACGAGCAGCAGGAACACCGCGCCGCGCGGGCTCAGCAGCGTGCGAACGAACTTCATCGCAGCTCACCTCCCGGAGTCGAATCGGGCGTATCGGAACCGGAGGGGTCCGTGTGCGCCTCTGCGGCGAGGTGCGCGGATGCCGCGGCCATAGCGGGTGCCGCGGCCTCGGCGGCGGCATCCCCTCCCGTTCTCGTGCCCCCGGGTCCGAAGCGCGTACGCCGGCGAACGATCGCCCGGCGGCTGTAGACGGCGACCGCGGCGACGATGACGATGCCGCGGACGACGTCCTTGAGGAACGGGTTGACCTGCATGACGCTCATCACGTTGTCGACCACCGCGAAGATCGCGACGCCGCCGATCGTCCCCCAGATCGACCCGCGGCCGCCCATGAGGAGCGTGCCGCCGAGCACGACCGCGGCGATCGAGAGAAGCGCGTAGCCGCCCTGCTGCCCGACCGTCGGGCTGCCGACCCCGAGACGGCTCGCCAACAGCAGGCCCGCGAGTCCCGCGAACACCGAGCACAGCACGTGGGCGGCGATCAGCGGCGGCCGGGTGCGCAGGCCCGACAGGCGCGACACCTCGGGGTCGCCGCCGACGGCGAACAGATGCGCGCCGGTGCGGGTGCGATCCAGGAGGAACCACACGAGCACCGCGAGGGCGAGCATGATGATGGTCGAGACCGGAACCGGGCCGATCCCGGTGGCGCCGATCAGCTGGAACTGCGACGGCACCGAGCCGGCGCGTCCCTCGAAGCTGGTGTTGAGGACGCCCTGGAGGATGAGCCCCACGCCGAGCGTGGCAATGAACCCGTTGACCTTGAGCACCGTGACGATCAGGCCGTTGGCCAGGCCGATGCCGGCGCAGATCAGCAGGGTGAGCGCCACCGCCCAGGGGATGTTGGCCGGGTTGCCGTTCATGGTCGTGGCGCCGATGAGGCTCGCAAGGCTCACGACGTACGTGACCGACAGGTCGAGTGAGGCGCCCAGGATGACGAGCGTCTGCCCGATCGCCACGAGGCCCAGCACGCTCATTCCGGTGAGGATGTCGCGGATGTTGCCGGGGCTGAAGAAGCTGCGCCCGACGGTCGCGACGAGGATCGCGCCCACGATGATGACGACGACGAGGATGCCGAGGACGATGACCGTCTGGTCGACCCGGACGCGCTTCATCGCGCACCTCCTTCCGTCTCGATGCGCGGATCGGCGATCACGTCGTCCGGCGTCTCCTGCGATCCGGTGGCCGCGGTGAGCACCTCGTGCTCGGCCGAGCCGGCGGGAAGCTCGGCGACGAGCTCACCGTCGCGCATGACGAGGATGCGGTCGCTCATGCCGATGATCTCGGGCAGCTCGCTCGACACCATGAGCACGGCCTTGCCCTCGGCGGCGAGCGTGCGCATCAGCTCGTAGACGGCGACCTTCGCTCCGACGTCGATGCCGCGCGTGGGCTCGTCGAACAGCACGACCTGCGGGTCGGTCACGAGCCACTTCGCGAGCACGACCTTCTGCTGGTTGCCGCCTGAGAGGAAGCGCACCTCCTGGTCGAGTCCGCGGGACGACACCTCGAGAGAGCTCAGGATGCCGGGCACGGACTTGCGCGCCGCTCCGGTGCGCCGCGTGAAGACGCTGCGCACGACCAGCAGTGCGTTGTCGAGCACGGACTGCGACAGCGCGAGGCCCTGCGCCTTGCGGTCTTCGGTGACGAGAGCGAGGCCCGCCTTGACCGCCGCACGGGCGCTCTTCAGCCGCAGAGATCGGTCATCCAGGATCATGCTGCCCCGCGTGAAGGTGTCGACGCCGAAGATGCCCTCGACGAGCTCGGTGCGACCCGAACCCTGCAGGCCCGCCACGCCGACGATCTCGCCGCTGCGCAGCACCAAGCTGACGCCGTCCACGTAGGCGTTGCCGCACCCGCGCAGCTCCAGCCGCGGGGCTCCGACGCCAGTGCCCTCGACCGCGCCGGGGAAGTAGGACTGGATGGGGCGGCCGACCATGCGTCGCACCAGCTCCGCGCTCGTGAGGTCGGCGGCGTCATCCGTCGACACCAGCGCGCCGTCCTTCAGGATCGTGATCCGGTCGCAGAGGTCGAAGATCTCTTTGAGGCGGTGCGAGACGTAGACCACGGCCACGCCGCGCGCCGTCAGTCGTCGGATGATCGCGTACAGCAGCTCGACCTCGTGGTCGCTGAGCGCCGCCGTCGGCTCGTCCATCGAGATGACGCGGGCGTCGAACGACAGCGCCTTCACGATCTCGACGATCTGCTGCTCGGCGACGGTGAGGGAGCCCACGCGCGCGGCCGGGTCGATGAACGTGACGCCGAGGTCCTCGAGCAGGGCGCCGGTGCGACGCACCATCGCCTTCTTGTCGATGAAGCCCGCCCGGCGCGGCTCGCGACCGAGGAACACGTTCTGGGCGACGGTGCGCTCGGGCAGCAGGTTGAACTCCTGGAACACCGTCACGAGTCCGGCGTCCATCGCCTGGCGGGGGTGCGTGTAGGCGACCTCACGGCCCTCGAACTCCACCGTGCCGGCGTCGGCCTGATGCACGCCCGCGATGATCTTCATGAAGGTCGACTTGCCGGCGCCGTTCTCGCCGACGAGGCCGTGCACCTCACCTCGACGGACATCCATGTCGATGCCGGTCAGCACGGGCACGCCGAAGAAGCTCTTCGAGATCCCGCGCGCACGCAGCACGACGTCGGTCCCTCCCTGCGGCACCGGGGTATCGGCGAGCATGGTCTCGCTCATGAGGTCACCTCGATCCAAGACTGTGAATGGGCCGCCTCGAGGACGGCGTCGGTCAGCACGGCGGCACGCAGACCGTCGGCGAAGGTGGGGAGACCGTCCGGCGCCTGGCCGGCGATCGCGCTGTACACGTCGGCGACGAAGCCGTCGAAGGCGTCCTGGTACCCCATGGGATGCCCCGCGGGCACGCGCTGGAGCCGCGCAGCGTCGGGGTCGGCGGTGGCGGGGTCGCGCAGCATGAGGCGGGAGCCCTTGCGTGCGCCGATCCACAGCTCCTCCGGTCGCTCCTGATCGAAGCGGAGACTGCGACGGCTGCCGTGCAGCTCGATGACGAGCGCATTCTTGCGCCCCGGCGCCATCTGCGAGACGAGCAGGGTGCCGAGGGCACCGGATTCGGTCTCGATGAGGAGGGCGGCGATGTCCTCGTTGGCCACGCTCCGGCCGGCCCGCTCGTCGAACATCCGGCGCGTCCGCGCGGCGAGGCGCACGATGCGCTCGCCGGCGACGAACTCGACCAGGTCGCACAGGTGCGAGCCGATGTCGGCGAACGCGCGCGACGGACCGCCGGTCGCGGCATCCGCCCGCCAGTCGTCGTCGTTCTGCCGCAGCATCCAGTCCTGCAGGTACGAGCCGTCGAGCGTCAGCAGCGTGCCGATCCGCCCCGAGGCGACGCGCGCGCGAGCCTCACGCACCATCGGGTGGTAGCGGTACACGAACGGCACCGCCGCCACGACTCCGGCATCCTCCGCGGCGCGTGCGAGCGCCCGTGCGTCGGCGACGGTGGTCGCGAGGGGCTTCTCGCACACGACGTGCTTTCCCGCCGCGAGTGCTGCTGCCGCCAGGGGCGCGTGCGTGGCGTTGGGCGTGCAGATGTGCACGACGTCGACATCGGATGCTGCGAAGACCCCGGCCGCGTCGTCTTCGACCCGCGCGACGCCGAGCTCTCGGGCCACCGCCTCGGCGCGGCCCCGGCTCGAGGACGCGACGACTGTGAGCTGCGCACCCGCCCGCCGCGCGGCGGCGGCGTGAACGCGCCCCATGAATCCGCCGCCCACGAGCCCCGTGCGCACTGTGTCGACACCGATGTCGATGACTTCCGTAGTCATGCGGCGATCATGTCACGGGGACGTCGACTTTTGCTAGCACTTCGACAAAAGTGATCAGGTCGTGATGTTAAGTCACTGGCGCTCGCACCAGAAGCGTGTGCTTTACTGTCGCCATGGTCGACGCAGTACGCGGCAGCGGAGCCGCCGGCGGCAACGGCGCGGGCGAGATCTTCCAGATCCTCCGCGACGGCCGTGCGCGCACGAAGGCCGAGCTCGCGACACTCACCGGCCTCGCCCGCTCCACCGTTTCGAGCCGCGTCGACACCCTCCTGGCCGCCGGTCTGGTGCGGCCCGCAGGCGAAGCCGCCTCGACCGGAGGACGCCCGCCCGCCCGTGTCGCCTTCAACCCGATGGCGGGCATCGTGATCGCCGTGGACCTCGGCGCCACGCACGCCACGGTCGCACTCGCCGACCTCGCGGCGAACATCCTCACCACCAACACGCATCCGCTGGACATCGCCGACGGACCCGAGACCGTGCTCGACACGGTGATCGCCGAGGGCGCCGCGCTGCTCGAGGCACGCGGCATCGTCGCGTCGCAGGTGGTCGGCGTCGGGATCGGGGTCCCCGGCCCCGTCGAGCACTCCACGGGCCGCCCGACGAATCCGCCCATCATGCCCGGCTGGGACCGGTTCGATGTGCCGCACTACGTGCAGCGCACCTTCGACGTGCCGGTCCTCGTCGACAACGACGTGAACATCCTCGCCCTCGGCGAGCAGGCCCTCAGCTGGCCGGGGGTCGCCGACCTCATCTTCGTGAAAGTGTCGACCGGCATCGGCGCCGGCGTCATCTCGGGCGGTTCGCTGCAGCGCGGGGCCCAGGGTTCCGCAGGCGACATGGGGCACGTGCAGGTGCCCTACAGCCACGACTCCCCCCGGCCGCCGGGCGACCAGCGCGACCTGGAGGCGATCGCGAGCGGCACGGCGATCGCGGCCGACCTGCGCGCTCAGGGCATCGACGCCGCCGGAAGCTCAGACGTCGTGGCGCTCGTGCGGGCCGGCCACCCGGCGGCGATCACGGCGACACGACAGGCGGGTCGCGAGGTCGGCGAGGTCCTCGCCACGGTCGTCAACATGCTCAACCCCTCGGTGATCGTCATCGGCGGCAGCGTGGCCCGGGCGGGCGAGCACCTGCTCGCCGGCGCCCGCGAAGTCGTGTACCGGCGCTCCATTCCGCTGGCGACGCAGCATCTGGGCATCGTGCAGTCCCAGGCCGACGAGACCGCCGGCGTGCTCGGCGCGGCGATCATGGTGATGCAGCAGGTGCTCTCGCCCGAGGCCGTCGAGCGGCGGGCGCCGCGAGCCTGACACCGGCGCGCCGGCGAGCCGGCGGAGGACGGATGCCGCGTCCCGGGTCGGCGCGCGGCCAACAACGCTCGTCCGGGTGCGCGTCCGGGAGCGCGTCCGGCGGCGCGTCCTCGCGCGTGGGGTGTCGGTCGATGCGTTCGCGGCACGGTAGCACCGGCGTAACACGGGCGAGACGAACGCAGGGTTGACTGGGCTTCACCGGGTCACGTTCTGGTGCCGATGACGGCACGCCCGCGGAAGGAGTGCGTCATGAGGATCCGACCGCTGCGATCGACACCCGATGCGCCGCTCGCGCCGGTGGCTGAGCCGCCCGCCGCGATGCGGGCGGTGGTCGTGGATGGCCCGGGCGAGCCGGACGCGCTGCGCGCGGCATCCGTTCCCGTCCCCTCCCCCGTGCTCAGTGAACTGCTGGTGCGGGTGGTCGCCGCGGGGGTCAACCCGATCGACGCCAAGACGCGCGCCGGAGCGGGCGTGTCAGGCGCGATCGACGCCTACCCGGCGACGCCGGGCTACGACTTCAGCGGCATCGTGGTGAAGAGCCCGTACGAGTCGCACCCCTTCCCGCCCGGCACCGAGGTGTTCGGCATGGCGTCTTTCCCGCGTACGGGCGGCACGTACGCCGAGTACGTCGTGGCGCCGTCGCTGTCGGTCGCGCGCAAGCCCGCGGCCCTCTCGCACGTCGAGGCGGCAGGTGTGCCGCTCGCCGCGCTCACCGCCTGGGGGCTGGTCGTCGAGACCGCGCACGCGCACGAGGGCCAGCGGATGCTGATCCACGCCGGCGGCGGCGGCGTGGGCCACTTCGCCGTGCAGTTCGCCGCCTACTTCGGCGCCCACGTCACGGTCACCGCATCGGCGCGCAACGCCCCCTGGCTTCGCGAGCTCGGAGCCTCGGTCGTCATCGACTACACGACGACGAGGTTCGAAGAGGTGGTCGGCGAGGTGGATGTCGTCATCGACCTGGTCGGCAACGTCGGCGGCGACACCGGCACCCGCTCGCTGAGCGTGCTGCGACCCGGCGGGCTGTACGTGCTCGTGCCGACCGGCTCGTGGCCGGGCTACGCCGACGCCGCGGTCGACGCGGGGGTGCGCGCCACGTCGTACAAGGTCATCCCCGACGGAGGGGCGCTGGCGACCATCGCCCGGCTGCTGGACTCCGGCTCGGTGCAGGTCTACATCGAGAGCGTCTTCGAGCTCGCCGAGGCGCCCGACGCGCACCGCGCGATCGAGACCGGCCACACCCGCGGCAAGGTCGTCCTCCGCGTCAGCGACGGCTGACCCCCCCGCCCCCTCACCCCTCGCCTCCTCGCCCCTCGCCGTCGTTCCGTTGGCCGTCGTCTCGCTGAATCGGTTCACTTGCGCTGGATGTACGTCAGAACGCCCGTTCGGCGTTCGTTCAGCGCAAGTGAACTGATTCAGGCGGGCGTGAGCACACGGCGGCCCTCCGCGACGATCGTCTCGGCGATCGCGTCGAGGAGCGGAGAGCGCAGGTTCCACTGCTGCCAGTGCAGCGCGACGTCCACGGGCGCGCCGCCGAGCAGCACGAGCTCGCCCCGGTGGAGCGCGTCGTGGGACTGGAAGCGCGGCAGCATGGCCCAGCCGAGTCCGAGCCGCACAGACGTGGCGAAGTCGTTGGAGGCCGGCACGTAGTGCCGCGGCGGGTGCGCAGGATCGACGCCCTGCTGTGCGAGCCACTCGTTCTGCAGGTCGTCGCGGCGATCTAAGTCCACGAGTGGCGCGTCCGCCAGCGCCGCCCGGCGATCGCCTCCCAACCACCGCTCGACGTATGACGGCGTGGCGACGGCCTCGTAGCGCATGGCGCCGAGCACCGAGGCGCGGCATCCTGCCACCGGCGCGGCGCGTGAGGTGACCGCGCCCATCACGGTTCCCGATTCGAGCAGTCCGGCGGTGAAGTCCTGGTCGTCGCGATGCAGATCGAAGACGACGGGATGCCGCTCCCCCAGCCGTGCGAGCGGCTCGAGGAACCACGTGGCCAGCGAGTCGGCGTTGACCGCGAGCGGCACGCTGGTGAGCGCGGTCTCGCCGTCATCCGCGCCGAGCTCGGCGAGCGCGTCGTGTTCGAGCAGCGCCAGCTGCCGGGCGAGGCGGATCACCGACATGCCCGCCTCCGTCGGCCGCACCGGCTTGGAGCGCACCAGCACGAGACGCCCGAGCTGCTCCTCGAGGGTCTTGATCCGCTGGCTCACCGCCGACGGTGTGACGTGCAGGCGCCGGGCGGCCGCGTCGAGCGTGCCCTCGTCGACGACGACGGCCAGGGTCTCGGCAAGTTCGAACGGAATGCGCATCTTCAGTCTGGCTAATGGTACTGAAGATCCATGAGCTGGACTACGGAAGCCCCGGCTCGTACCGTCGAAGGGTGCTCACCCCCGTTCTGTCCGGCCTCGGCCTCGGCTTCTCGCTCATCATCGCCATCGGCGCACAGAACCTGTTCGTGCTGCGCCAGGGCCTGCGCCGTGAGCACGTGCTCGCTGTGGCTGCGATCTGCGCGATCTCGGACGCGATCCTCATCGCCCTGGGCGTCTCGGGCATCGGCCTGGTGCTGGAGGCGGTGCCGTGGCTGGTCGACGTGGTCCGCTGGGCCGGCGCACTGTTCCTGGTGACGTACGGCGTGCTGGCCGCACGGCGCGCCTGGAAGCCCACCGGCGCCGGGCTCAGCGCGTCGGACGGGCCGGATGCCGGCACCGAGATCGATCCCGAGCCCGCGCTTCGCTCGGGAGCGCCGGCCACGGCTGCCTCCCCGGGCGCCGCCGGTGGCCCCGACGCACAACCGGTGCACGGCGCGAGCGTGGGGGCGACCTCGCGTCGAGCCACTCCCGCACGCACAGCCCTGCTCTCGGTGATCCTCACCGGCCTCGCGCTCACCTGGCTCAACCCGCACGTGTACCTCGACACGGTGTTCCTGCTCGGCACGGTCGCCAGCACGCACGGCGACGCGCGCTGGCTGTTCGCCGCCGGGGCGATCGCCGCGAGCCTGATCTGGTTCTTCGGCCTCGCCTTCGGCGCGCGACTGCTGAGCCGCTGGCTGTCGACTCCCCGCGCATGGCGGATCCTCGACGGGGTGATCGCCGTCGTGATGATCGCACTGGGCGTCTCGCTCGTGCTCCCGACCGCGGGCTGATCGGGGGTCAGGCCTCGATCTGCTCCTTGCGGGCGGTCACGAGGGTGCGCACGACCTCGTCGGGCAGCGGATGCTCCGGCTGATAGCGGATCGTCCCCTTGTCCAGCCCGATCCCGGGATGCTCCGCCAGCGCGTCGGCCACCGCCGTCACCGCCGCCGGGCTGAACGGGTAGACGCCGATGTGCTTCTTGGCGCGCATGACCGACACCAGCGGCTTGCCGCGGTACACCAGCGCCGGCATCCCGTATCCGAGTCCCTGTTCGGCGTCGGGCGCGACGTCGCGGGCGATCGCGTAGATCTGCTCGATCGATGGCCGGTCTGCCGGGTCGAGTTCTGCGAGGAGGTCGTCGACGGTTCCCATTCCGGCATCCTGTCATTCCCCTCTCGCTCGCGACACCCTGCGCGCGGCACGATGGAGGCATGAGACGCGTGCACGTGACGGTTCGCGGCGAAGTGCAGGGGGTGGGCTACCGCTACACGCTGCGCATGATCGCGCGCGACGCGGGGGTTGCCGGCTGGGTGCGCAATCGCGCCGACGGCTCGGTCGAGGCCGAGCTGGAGGGCACGCCCGGGCAGGTCGACGAGGTACTCGCCTGGATGGCCGAGGGCCCGCCCGGGTCGGTCGTCGAGAGCGCGACGGTGACGGATGCTGACCCCACCGCGGAGCGCGGCTTCGAGGTGCGGCCGACCCGCTGACACGCACCCGAGGCGCGCATCCGCACGGTTTCAGTCGTCGAGCGGGTGGAGGATGCGGTCGACGAAACGACGCGTGCGCTCCTCCTGCGGGTTGGTGAAGAGCTGCCTCGGGGCACCGCGCTCGACGACCACGCCGTGGTCGAAGAACAGCACCTCATCGGCGACCTGGCGCGCGAATCCGAGCTCGTGCGTCACGATCACCATCGTCCAGCCCTCGTCTGCCAGCTCCTTGAGCACGACCAGCACCTCGCCCACGAGTTCGGGATCCAGCGCACTGGTCGGCTCGTCGAAGAGCAGCAGCTGCGGCCGCAGAGCGAGCGCGCGGACGATTCCGACCCGCTGCTGCTGACCTCCCGACAGCTGGAACGGAAAGACGTCGCGCTTCTCCGTCAGCCCGACGCGCTCGAGGAGTGCCTCGGCCCTCGCGATCGCCTCGGCCTTGGGCACACGATGGGCGTGCACCGGCCCTTCGATCACGTTCTGCAGCACGGTGCGGTGCGGGAAGAGGTTGTGGTGCTGGAAGACCATCGCCGATCGGTCGCGCAGTGCCGCTCGGTCGGCCTTCGAGACTCGCGTCGAGAAGTCCAGCGAGGGGCCGCCGTCGAAGTTCACGACGCCCGCGTCAGGTGTCTCGAGGCCGTTGAGCGAGCGCAGGACGGTGGTCTTCCCCGACCCGCTCGGGCCGATGAGCACCACGACCTCGCCACGCCTCACGGAGAAGTCGACACCGTCGAGCACGCGATTCGAGCCGAAGCTCTTCGTGAGGCCGGTGACCTCCAGCAGAGGCCGATCGTCGGCCGGCGCCGGCGGCGCAAGCGGATCGGCCGGGAACTCAGTGGGCGACATATCGGTCGAGCCTCCTCTCCACGGCGCTCTGCCCGGTCGAGAGGATCAGGCAGAAGATCCAGTAGATGAACGCGGCCTCCAGATAGATCACCATGAACTCGAACGTGAACGCAGCGATCTGCTGCGCCTCACGAAACAGCTCCGAGACCAGGATCAGCGATGCCAGTGAGCTGTCCTTCACCAGGGAGATGAAGGTGTTCGACAGGGGTGGCACCGAGACGCGCGCCGCCTGCGGAAGCACGATGCGTGCGAGCGTGCGACCGTGCGAGAAGCCCACCGTGTGCCCGGCCTCCCACTGCCCTTTGGGCACCGACAGGATCGCGGCGCGGATCACCTCGGCCGCGTATCCCCCGACGTTGAGCGAGAAGGCGATGATCGCGGCCGGCCACGGATCGATGACGATGCCGACCGACGGCAGCCCGTAGAAGATCACGAAGAGCTGCACGAGCAGCGGCGTCCCACGGATCACCGAGATGTAGAACCTGGCGATGCTCGACACGACGGGGTTCGACGACAGCCGCATGAGCGCCACTGCGAGCGCCAGCACGAGTCCGATCGCGAACGAGGCCAGCGCGAGTGGGATCGTGCCCGTCAGACCTGCCCCCAACAGCGGCAGGAACGAGTCGACGACCAGCGTCCAGGTGTTCGCGTCATCCATGGACGATCCCCTCCCCGCAGTCGGCGTGCCGTCCGGGCCGCATCCGACGGCAGGCGGCTCACGCCGGATGGCCTACTGAGTGACGTCGGCCCCGAAGTACTTGTCGCTGATCTCTGCGAGCACGCCTTCCTCACGCAGCTCGGCGAGCGCCTCATCCACCGCGTCGACGAGTGCCGTCTTGTCCTTGGTGAAGGCGAACGCGTTGTGTGCGGGGTCGTCGGTCTCAGCCGCGATCTTGAGACCGGTCGGACCCTCACTCTTCTCGTAGTCGAGGAAGGTGAGGTTGTCGTTGATCGTCGCGTCGACGCGCCCCTGCTGCAGCAGAGCGACGGCCTGAGCCCACCCCTCGACGGCTTCGACGGTGGCGCCGCTCTCCTGGGCGAGCTCGTACCAGTTGCTCTGGAGCGACTGGGCCGTGGTCTTGCCTTCGAGGTCGGCGAAGCTGGTGATCGAGTCGTCGTCCTCGAGCACGACGATCACGCCGGGCGAGACGGTGTACGGCTCGCTGAACAGGTACTTCTCCTCGCGCTCGGGGTTGATCGACACCTGATTCGCGATGACGTCGAAGCGCCCGGCGTCGAGGCCCGCGAAGATCGCATCCCACTGCGTCTCCTGGAACTCGACCTCCAGCCCGAGCTTGTCGGCGACGGCCTCGGCGATCTCGACGTCGAAGCCGACGAGCTCACCCGACTCGTCGTGGAACGTGAACGGGCGGTAGGTGCCCTCGGTGGCAACCGTCAACGTGCCCTCGGTCACGAGGCCGAGGTCGTCGCCTTCTGAGGTCGAGGCGGGATCGGCGGAGCCGCCGCTGCACGCCGTGAGAGAAAGCGCGGCGGTGGCTGTGAGAACGAGGGCGGTGAGGCGACGCGACATGAGTGGTTCCTGGGGTCGTGGCGGCGGAAGGGTGATCCGCGGGGACGTTCCAGTACAACACGGCCTGCGGCGCCCTGGGCGGCCGTGTGACGCTCCGTTGCTGGACCTGTGGGCGTCTCACCGCCGGTCCGGGCCACCCGGGAGGCCTTCCGCCAACTCTGCGAAGACCTCTGCCGCATCGTCGCTCGTCGAGAGGCCTGCAGCCTGGCCGGCCCACAGCGAGACGAGATCGCCGTCGCCGCGTCGCCCGGCCTCCGCACGGAACTGCCCGGTGAGCCAGTTCTGCGCAGGGAACGGCGCGATGACGCCCGACGTCTCGATCGTGCGCATCGCGCGGTTCGGGATGCCGCGAGCCAACCGACCGCTCATCGCCCGCGTCAGAACGGTGGCGGTGTCCTCGGCGCCCTGGATCGCTTGGCGGTGCGCGTCGGTCGCAGCCGACTGGCGCGTGCGGAGGAACGCCGAGCCGACCTGCACCCCCGCCGCGCCGAGTGCGAACGCGGCGGCGACGCCCCGGCGGTCGGCGATCCCGCCGGCCGCGATCACGGGAACTCCGACGGCGTCGACCACCTGCGGCACGAGCGCGAAGGTGCCCACGAGCGACTGCTCCGCCGGGCGAAGGAACGAGACGCGATGACCTCCCGCCTCAGCACCTGTGGCCACGATCGCGTCCACGCCCGCGGCGTCGAGCGCGACCGCCTCGGCGACGGTGGTCGCGGTGCCGATGACACGGATGCCGCGGCTGTGCGCTGCCGCCACCAGACGCTCGGACGGGACGCCGAAGACGACGCTCAGCGCCGCGGGCGCGGCATCCAGCACTGCGGTCAGCTGCGCGGCGACGTCGGGGAGGAACTCGAGCGGCGGGGCGGGGTGGGCGAGTCCCAGCTCGTCGAAGAGCGGCGCCACCGCCTCGATCGCGGGGCCGAGGTCGACCTCCGCCGGGGTGACCTCATCGCCGGTCGGCAGCCAGAGGTTGACGGCGAACGGGCGCGAGGTCGCCGAATGCAGTGCGGCGATGGTGTCGCTGATGCGGTCGGCGTCGTAGCCGTAGAGTCCGTACGAGCCGAGCCCTCCGGCATCGCTGACCGCCGCCGTCAGCTCGACCGACGACAGCCCGCCGAAAGGGCCGAGCACGATCGGCGCGTCGATCCCGAACAAGTCCTGCAGCGTCCTGGCCATGCCCCGACGCTACCCCGCCCGGCCGGGTGGCCGGGCACCTAGGGCGGCACGACGAAAGGGCGGTACGACGAAGGGGCCCCACCCGAAGGTGGAGCCCCTTGCGTGCGAATCCGACGAAGCGTCAGACGATCGCGTTGACGTCCAGCGGGATGCCGGGGCCGAACGTGGTCGACACGGCGCCCTTCTGGATGTAGCGACCCTTCGAGCTCGAGGGCTTCAGGCGCACGATCTCTTCGAGAGCGACCTTCAGGTTCTCGTCGAGCTGCTCCTCCGAGAACGACGCCTTGCCGACGACGAAGTGCACGTTGGCGTGCTTGTCGACGCGGAACTCGATCTTGCCGCCCTTGATCTCCTCCACGGCCTTGGCCGGGTTGGGGGTCACAGTGCCGGTCTTGGGGTTCGGCATGAGGCCACGGGGGCCGAGCACCTTACCCAGTCGACCGACCTGGCCCATGAGCTCGGGCGTCGAGACGGCCGCGTCGAACGCGGTCCAGCCACCGGCGACACGCTCGATGAGCTCGGCGCCGCCGACCTCGTCCGCACCCGCGGCGATCGCGGCCTCAGCGGCCGGACCGGTCGCGAACACGATGACGCGGGCGGTCTTGCCGGTGCCGTGCGGGAGGATGACGGTGCCGCGCACCATCTGGTCGGCCTTGCGGGGGTCGACCGAGAGCTTCAGCGCGACCTCGACGGTCGAGTCGAACTTGGCCGAGCCGGTCTGCTTCGCGAGCGCGACGGCTTCGGTGGGGCTGTAGAACTTGTCTGCCTCGATCTTGGCAGCAGCGGCCTTGAAGGCCTTGGACTTGGTAGCCATGTTTCCTCTTCCCCTCAGTCCTCGACCGTGATGCCCATGGAACGGGCGGTGCCGGCGATGATCTTCGAGGCGGCCTCGATGTCGTTCGCGTTCAGGTCGGGCTGCTTCGTCTCAGCGATCTGACGCACCTGCTCCTTGGTGAGCTTGGCGACCTTGACCGTGTGAGGGGTGGCCGAGCCGCGCTGGACGCCCGCAGCCTTCTTGATGAGCTCAGCGGCCGGCGGGGTCTTCAGGATGAACGTGAAGCTGCGGTCCTCGTAGACGGTGATCTCCACGGGGATGACGTTGCCGCGCTGCGACTCGGTCGCGGCGTTGTACGCCTTGCAGAACTCCATGATGTTGACGCCATGCTGACCGAGCGCGGGCCCGATCGGCGGCGCCGGGTTGGCGGCGCCGGCGTTGATCTGAAGCTTGATCAGGCCGGTCACCTTCTTCTTCGGTGCCATTCTTCTTTCCTTTCATTCGAGCGGCACTTCGACAGGCTCAGTGACCTGTGAAGCATCCGTTCTCCCGCGCACTCGGCGTTTCCGAGCAGCGGTTCCCCCGGGAGACCCGGGAAGTCTGGTGTTGTGGGTTTCGACTCGGCCGCTTCACGGCCTCGCTGAACCTTGTAGCTTCGCTACAGCTTGGTGACCTGGTCGAAGCTGAGCTCGACCGGGGTCTCGCGCTCGAAGAGCGAGACGAGAACCGTGAGCTTGCCGCTCTCGGGCTTGATCTCGCTGATCGTGCCGGGCAGGCCCGCGAACGAGCCCTCCTTGATCGTGATGGTCTCGCCGACCTCGAAGTCGACCTCGGCCGGGATGACGCGGGTCGCGGCGGCGGCGCCCTTCCTGGCCGCACCGCCCTTGGCGCCGGCGACCTCCTTGACCTCCACGAGGCTCTTCAGCATGTTGAAGGCCTCTTCGAAGCGCAGCGGCGTCGGGTTGTGGGCGTTGCCGACGAAGCCGGTGACGCCGGGCGTGTGACGCACGACCGACCAGGTGTCCTCGTTCAGGTCCATGCGCACGAGCACGTAGCCGGGGATCCGGACGCGCGTGACCATCTTGCGCTGACCGTTCTTGATCTCGACGACGTCCTCCATGGGGACCTCGATCTGGTAGATGTCGTCCTCGACCTCGAGCGTCGACTTCCGCTGCTCGATGTTGGCCTTCACCTTGCGCTCGAAGCCGGCGTAGGAGTGGATGACGTACCACTTGCCAGGGAGGGTGCGCAGCTCGGCGCGGAACGCCTCGTAGGGGTCCTCGTCCTCGTCGTCGTCCGAGCCCTCGTCGTCCGAGTCCTCGTCGGCCTCGTCCTCGAGCTCGGGAGCCTCTGCTGCGTCAGCCGGGGAGACACTCGCCTCGACCTCGTCCACGACGGCGGCTGCGGCATCCACCTCTTCGACGAAGTCCTCGTCCAGCTCGGGCTCGTCCTCGTCACCGTTCACGTCGGGACCGTCGTACGGGGTCACCTCGTCGGCGGCCTCGGCCGCACGCTCGGCGACCTCCTCCGCGAGGGAGTCGTTGATCACCTCGGCTGCTGCCTCGGTCTCTGCCGTCTCGTCAAGATTGAGAGCGTCGTTCACGATCGCGTCCGCCTCCGGGTCGTCGATGTCGATGTCGTCCAGGTCGGAGTCGTCTTCGTCATCACCGTCGTCGACGATGTGGATCGCGACGTGCTCGGCCGCTTCGACCGAGCGCTCTTCCTCGGCAAGGACGTTGCCCTCCTGGGCTTCGTCGTCCTCCGAGGACTGCTCTGCGGCGGTCGCCCAATCGGCGTCGTCGACATATCTTTCAGTCACGTGAGTTCTCTTCCGTTCCGTGCGCTGCCGGACCTGCGGTCCGCCCGTGTCGTGGCTCCTGGCGTCAAGCCGAAGCGCTCGGGGATCAGGCGGGCACTCCGAAGACGTACGTCGTGATCCACACGAACAGCACGTCCAGGCCGTAGACGAGTGCCATCATGACGACGACGAAGCCGAGCACCACCGCCGTGTACTTCAGCAGCTCCTGGCGCGTCGGGGTGACGACCTTGCGGAGCTCGGCGAAGACCTGACGAACGAACAGGGCGATACGAGCGAAGACATTGGGCTTCTTCTCGCGGGGTGCCGCCGTTCCCTCAGCGGGGACGACCTCGCCCTTCGGCTCGTCCTGAACCATCGATGCCACCTGATTACCTTCCGTGAGCCGACACGGGTCGACCACATTTTGTTATCAACGCAGGATGTGTTGCGCTGACGCGCAGGGCGGACAGGAATCGAACCTGCAACCTGCGGTTTTGGAGACCGCTGCTCTGCCAATTGAGCTACCGCCCTAGAGACCCGGAGGTCTCGTGAAGTCCGCACTCTTCACCTCTCACCGTGGTTTGAGGATCCGCGCCCGACAACGGGCACAGCGAAAGAATGCAGACTTCAACTGCACGTTCCAGTGTACGGCATGCCCGCAGGACCCGCGAACCGAGGCCACTCCCGGGCGGGGCGTCCGGGGGTCAGTACTGCTGCACGCCGTAGCGGTCCGGCTCGGGCGCACGCTCGAACGCGCGGCCCGACAGCGAGGTCGGTTCGACGCGCACATACGTGTACTTGAGCGTCGGAATCCAGGGGCGGAGCCCCAGTCCGTCCGCGCGCTCGACTTCCTCCGAGCGGTCCAGCGGATGGGCGCGACCACGGAGGATCACGCTCCAAGCGTCGGTGTCGGTGTGGTCGTCGACCTCGAAGAGCACCTCGTCGTTGACCGTGAGCTCGAACAGCTTGCTGCCTTGCGCCGTGCGGAACAGCACGCTCTCGCCGTCGACGACGTAGTTCACGGGGAAGATGTCGAGCACCTCGCCGACGTGCGTCACGAGGCGCCCCAGCTCCTGCGTGCGCAGGCGCTCCCAGCACTGCTCATCGGAGAGGGCGACGACGGGATCCGGTGTGTCTGCCATGACTCCATCCTCGCGCGCCCGGGTGTCTCGCGACACCCCCGGGAAGGCGGCATCGTGCGAAGGCGGCGCCGACAAAGCTCTCGCCGGGGCGCGGGGCTCTGACACGTTTCGTCTCGCTTCGCTCGCTCAACGACCGGGATTCGGTCGTTGAGCGAGCGAGCGCCAGCGAGCGAGACGAAACGCGCCGAGCTGACGAGGAACCTCAGACGCCGATGCGGATGAGCTTCTTGTTGACGAACTCGTCGGCGGCGAGCAGACCCATCTCGCGCGCGGTGCCGGAGCGCTTGACGCCGCCGAAGGGCAGCCCCGGCTCGTCGGCGAGCACGACGTTGACGTAGACCATGCCGGCGTCGATCTTGTCGGCGACCCGCTTCGCCTGCTCCTCGTCCGTCGTGAAGACGTACGACCCCAGGCCGTAGCTGGTGTCGTTGGCGAGCGCCACGGCGGCGTTCTCGTCGGCGACCCGGTAGACGACGCCGACGGGGCCGAAGAACTCCTCGCGGTACGCGTCCATGTCGCTCGTGACGTCGGCGAGGACCGTACCGGGGTAGAACGCGCCGTCGCGCGTGCCGCCGGTCACGAGGGTGGCGCCCTGCGACACCGCCTTGTCGACCTGCTCGGCCAGGCGCTCGGCGGCCGTGAGCGACGACAGCGGACCCAGCACGGTGTCGTCGGCGAACGGGTCGCCGACCTTCGCACCCGACATCGCCGCCGTGAACTTCTCCAGGAACGAGTCGTACAGGCCGTCGACCACGATGAAGCGCTTGGCCGCGTTGCACGACTGCCCCGTGTTGTCGAGGCGGGCGGCGACCGCGGCCTCCACCGCGCTGTCGAGATCGTCGGTCGAGAGCAGGATGAACGGGTCCGACCCGCCGAGCTCGAGCGCCACCTTCTTGAGGTTGCGCCCCGCGATCTCGGCGACTGCCGCACCGGCGCGCTCGGAGCCCGTCACGGACACGCCCTGCACCCGGCGGTCCGCGATGACGGTGGCAGCCTGGTCGTTCGTCGCGTAGACGTTCGTGTACACGCCCTCGAGCCCTGCGTCGGCATAGATCGCCGCGATCGCAGCGGCCGACTCGGGGCACTGCGGTGCGTGCTTGAGGAGGATCGTGTTGCCCACCACGATGTTGGGCGCCGCGAAGCGGGCGACCTGGTAGTACGGGAAGTTCCACGGCATGATACCCAGCAGCACGCCGAGAGGCGTGCGGCGGATGACCGCGGTGCCCTCGCCGTCGATGTCGATCGGCTGGTCGCCGGTGATCTTCTCGGCGTGGTCGGCGTAGTACTCGGTGATGTCGGCCGCGAAGTCGACCTCGCCGAGTGCTGCCTCGAGCGGCTTGCCCATCTCGCGCACGATGATCGCGGCGAGGTCGTCGCGGCGCTCACGGTGCAGGTCGGCGACCTTGCGGATGCGCGCTGCGCGCTCGGCGACCGGCTGATCGCGCCACGTGCGGTAGGCGGCATCCGCGTGCGCGATCGCGGTCTCGAGAGCCTCGTCGGTGATGGTCGGATACGTGGCCAGGGTCTCGCCCGTGGCCGGGTTGACGACGGCGTAGTCGGTCATGCTTGCACTCCGATCGGATGGATTGTGGACAGTCTGCTCGTCAGCGGCGGGCGCGTCGAAGGCTTTCGGGGGCATCGATACCGAGTGTCTCACCGCGGAAGAACGCCGGACGCTTGATCGCCCGCCAGATCATGATCACGACGCCGACCAGGATGACGGTCACCCCGAGCACGAACACCAGGCCGAGGCCGAAGATGCTCGATCCGCTGCCGTACGCCGGGTCCATCGAGTCGATGAGCGTCGTGACGAACAGCACCGCGAGGATGGCCCCGCCCACCAGCGGGAACAGGAAGGTGAAGAAGAAGCTGCGCACCGAGTCGAACCACTGCTTGCGGAAGTACCAGACGCATGCGAACGCGGTGAGGCCGTAGTAGAAGCAGATCATCATGCCGAGCGACAGGATGGTGTCGGTGAGGACGTTCTCGCTCACCACGCGCATGACGGCGTAGAACACCGACGCCACGACCGCCGAGACCACCGTCGCGTAGCCGGGGGTGAAGAACCGCGGGCTCACCCGGGCGAACTTCTTCGGCAGTGCGCCGTAGTGGCCCATCGCCAGCAGCGTCCGCGCCGGGCCGACGGCCGTCGACTGCAGCGAGGCGGCCGAGCTCGACAGCACCGCGAGCGACACGAGGAACGCCAGCGGGCCGAGGATCGGGTCGGAGAGCGCGAAGAACACGTTCGCCGAGATGTCCTCGTTCGCCAGTCCCAGCGGTCCCGTGCCGACGCCCGCGAACATGATGAGGCCGATCGAGAGCAGGAGGTACAGCGAGACCACGATGACGACGGTGAGCATCGCCGCTCGACCGGGGGTCTTCTCCGGGTTCTTGGTCTCCTCGTTCATGGTGAGGACGACGTCCCAGCCCCAGAAGATGAAGATCGAGAGCGACAGGCCGGCGGCGAACGCGCTGAACGTCGGCACCTCGAACGGGTTGAACCACGACCAGGAGAACGCGGTGGGGTCGGGCGCCTCACCGTCGACCGCCTTGATGATCGCGACGACCGCGAAGAGCACCAGCACGACGATCTGGAAGCTGACCAGGACGTACTGGAACTTCTGTGTCGTCTGCATGTCGCGGTACGAGACGAGCGTCGCGCCGAGCATGAACAGCAGGCACACGGCCACGTTGATGAAGGGGTTGAAAGCGAGGTCGGCGATGTCGGGGTTGCCCGTGAGCTGCGAGATCAGCAGGAACAGGAACTCCACAGCGATGCCGGCGAGGTTGGACAGCACGATCACGGTGGCGGCGATGAGGCCCCAGCCCGTCATCCAGCCGATCCACGGGCCGAAGGCCCGCACGCCCCACGTGAAGGAGGTGCCGGAGTCGGGCATCGCCCGGTTGAGCTCGCGGTAGCCGAACGCCGTCAGCAGCATCGGGATGAAGCCGACGAGGATGATGGCGGGCACCTGCGTGCCGACCACCGCGACCGTCGGACCGAGCGAGGCGGTGAGCGTGTAGGCCGGGGCGATCGTCGAGATGCCGATGACGACGGCACCCACGACGCCGACGGCGCCGGCGCTCAGACCCTTCTTCGACAGTCCGCGGGCGCCCGCACCCGATGCCGGTGGCGCCACGGCGCCGGTGGGCTGGGAAGTGCTCATGCGCGTCCTCCTTCTTCGGCGCCGGCGCGCGACAGTGCGCGGGCGCTCTCCCTGTCGTACGTGCGCGGCACCACGACCATCGGGACGGGAAGCTCGTGCAGCATCTTGGCCGCGGTCGAGCCGAGGAACAGGCGCCGGTGCTGCGCGAGGCGGCTGGATCCGACGACGGCGAGCTCGCCGGGCTCCCAGGCGAGATGGGCGACGGCGTCTTCGATGCTCTCGCCGCGCGCGACGACCACATCTGCGTCCAGGCCGGCGGGAAGGGCGTCGAGGGCCTTGCCCAGCACGTCGTCGGCGTGGGCGGCGCCGGCGATGCGGATCACACCGGTGTCGACGCCGGCCGGCAGGTCCACCGACACGAGCGACAGCAGCCGCAGCTGCGCGCCGGTAGCCGTGGCGATCGCGACGCTGGCATCGAGCAGCGCGCTCGCGCCGGGGCGTGTGCCGATCGCGGCGGTGACGCGGCTGACGCCGGTGATCTGCGTCCGGCGTGTGCCCTCGGGTGCGAGTGCGACGGCGACGTCGGCGGAGTGCAGCAGCTCGGTGGCGACGGTCCCCAGCCGGTGGCGGCCGCGGAGTCCGCCGTTGGCCGCGCCGACGACGACGAGGGATGCCTCGAACTCGTGCGCGGCGGCGATCAGGCCCTCGGCGAACGAGTCACCGAACCGCACGTGCGAGCTGTGGGCCACGGCATCCGGAATCGACGCCGCCGCCTCGGCGAGCCACGTCTCGGCCTGCCCCTGGAGGTAGCGGTCGTAGCTCGCGTCCGGCGGGGTGATGACGCTGCGGTCCTCCCCCGGCAGCACGAGCACCACGTCGAGCGCTGCCGACGTCGCGGCGGCGAGACGCACCCCCAGCGCGACCGCGTCGGCCCCGGCATCCGTCGCGGTGTAGCCGACGACGATGCGCGCGGTCATCGGCGCGCCGCTTCGACGATGTCGGCGGCGACCAGGCGACCCATGCGGATGGCGCCGTCGACGTGCTGGTAGCCGGCGCCGGCCATGTCGCTGCACGCGAAGTGGATCCGGCCCACGGGGGTGCGGAGGTCGGCGCCGTAGCGGGCCAGACCGCCGAGGTCGAAGCTGGCGGCGTACGCGCCGCGCGTCCACTCCTCGGCGCCCCAGTCGCTCTCGAAGTACACCAGCGGGTCCTTCGCCTCAGGGCCGTAGTAGTGCGACAGCGACTCGAGGATGCGCTCCTTGCGCTCCTCGGCGGGTACGCGGAACAGGTCGTCGGCGTTGCGGTCCGAGACGAAGCCGACGAGGGTTCCACGGTCGTCGCCGTGGTTGGTGTTGTCATACGCCTCGTGCGAGATCTCGTACGGGCTGAAGGCTGTGCCCGACAGCCCCTGCTCGCGCCAGAACGGGCGGTCGTAGACGGCGTGCACCTTGATGACGAAGCCCATCGAGATGTGCTGGTGCATCTGCTGCTTCAGACGCGGGAGGGCGGGCTGGAATTCGATCCACGGATAGAGGATCGGCGCGTGCGCCAGGATGACGAAGCGCGCACGCACCGCGAGGCCGTTGTCGGTGACGACCCGGACCCCGTCGTCGGACCAGTGCACCTCGGTGACCGGCTGGCCGAGGATGACGTCCTCGCCCAGGCGCTCGGCGAGGAGCAGCGGGACCTGCTGCAGGCCGCCGACGACGCGCTCGTCGAGGATGAAGTCGGCGTCGACGAGGTGCGAGAAGCTGCCGGCGCTGGCCGCCATGAGCAGTGCCTGCAGCGCGGAGAACGCGTACGCGGGCTTGGTGAGCATGGCCCCGGCGATGAAGAGGGCGATGTTGTCGCGCGCCTCCTGGTCGTCGGTCTGCTCCTCGAGCCACGCCTCGAACGAGATGCGGTCCAGGGCCTCGGCATCCGGGTGCTCCCACGGCTTGTCGGGGTCGACCTGCGCGACGAGCCCGTCGAGCACGTCGATGAGCCGCACGATCTCCTTCTCGGTCTCGGGCGCGACCGGGAAGATCTCGCCCGTGAACCGCTGGAGCTCGCCGTCGCGGCCGATGTAGACGGAGTCACCCTCGCGGTAGCGGCTGTAGGTCTCGAGGCCCAGTTCGGCGAGGGTCTCCTTGAGTGCGTCCTGGTCGGGCGAGACCCACTGCCCGCCGACCTCGAGCATGGCGCCGTCGATGACGTCGGTCCAGAGGCGCCCCCCGACGCGGTCGCGCGCCTCGAGGACGACGACGGAGAGGCCGGCCTTCTTCAGCTCGTTGGCGGCGGTGGTGCCGGCGGCGCCGGCGCCGACGATCACGACGTCACGGGTCAGCTCGGTCATTGGGGCTCCTTCGTCAGGTTCTGCGCCGGGGTGAGCGCAAGAGCGGGGGTGTGCAGCATCCGTGTCCCGAAATCCACCGCTCTGAGGCCCTGTTTCGGGCGAAACCGGGACATGAGGGCGAGAAATCGGGACATCGTGCCAGAGCGGGGCGGGGAAGGATGCCGCGGCCGGCGGATCTGCACCGGCCGCGGCGTCCGGAATCAGCTGTCGGCGAGCGCTGCCGCGACGACATCCAGGCCCTCGTGGAGCAGGTCGTCGGTGATCGACAGCGGCGGCAGGAAACGGATCACGTTCCCATAGGTGCCGCAGGTGAGCACGATGACGCCCTGTGCGATGGACGCCTTCGCGACCGCGGCGGTGAGCGCGGCATCCGGCTCACCCGTCGCGGGGTCGACGAATTCTGCGGCGATCATGGCGCCGTGGCCGCGCACGTCGCCGACCCGCGGGTCGGCGGCCTGCAGCTGCTGCAGGCGTCCCTTGAGGAGCGTCTCGATCTCGCGCGCCCGCTCGAGCATGCCGTCATTCTCGAACACGTCGATCGCCGCGAGCGCCGCGGCGCAGGCGATGGGGTTGCCGCCGTAGGTGCCGCCGAGGCCCCCCGCGTGGGAGGCATCCATGATCTCGGCACGGCCGGTCACGGCCGCCAGCGGCAGGCCCCCGGCGATGCCCTTGGCGGTGGTGATGAGGTCGGGGACGATGCCGAACACCTCGCTCGCGAACATGCGGCCGGTGCGGGCGAACCCGGTCTGGATCTCGTCGGCGATGAAGACCACGTTGTTGGCCCGGCACCAGTCGACCAGGGCGGGGAGATAGCCCTCGGCGGGGACGATGAACCCGCCCTCGCCCTGGATGGGCTCGATGACGACGGCAGCGAGGTTGTCGGCGCCGACCTGCTTCTCGATGACGGAGATGGCCTTCTTCGCCGCCTCGGCGCCGGTGAGCCCGTCACGGTACGGGTACGACAGGGGTGCCCGGTAGATCTCTGAGGCGAACGGCCCGAACCCGCTCTTGTACGGCATGGCCTTCGCGGTCAGCGCCATCGTGAGGTTGGTGCGGCCGTGGTAGCCGTGGTCGAACGCTACGACCGCCTGCTTGCCGGTGTACTTGCGGGCGATCTTGACGGCGTTCTCCACCGCTTCGGCTCCCGAGTTGAACAGGGCGCTCTTCTTGGCGTGGTCGCCCGGCGTGAGGCGGTTGAGGGCCTCGGCGACCGACACGTACGAGTCGTACGGCGCGATCATGAAGCACGTGTGGGTGAACTGGGCCACCTGCTCCTGCACCGCCTTGACGACCTTCGGGTGCGCGTTGCCGATCGTGGTGACGGCGATGCCCGAGCCGAGGTCGATGAGCGAGTTGCCGTCGGCATCGACGATCACCCCGCCCCCGGCGGCGACGGCGTGCACCGGTGCCGTGTGGCCGACGCCCGCGGCGACGGCATCGGCCTTGCGGTCGATCAGCTCGAGGGAGCGAGGACCGGGGATGCTGGTGACCAGGCGACGCTCCTGCGGAAGGGTCGGACCGCCGAGGGGCGTTTCGGTGACGATGTCGGCTGCGCTGCTCATGGTGGGGAGCGTATGTCGCTCCGCGGAGCGCTCGCACCCTCCCCGCTGTACATTCTGTCCGCCTTGCTGTACGAACCGTACACTCGGATCATCATGGATGCCGACGCCCCCACTCTTCGTGCCCTGCTCGCCCGGCGCGATCTGCGGCTCTCCCTCGCCGGCGACGACCTGGAGCCCAGCGCCCCCGACAGCGCTCTGGACAAGGCGATCCGCTGGGTGCACAGCTCGGATCTCGCCGACCCGACGCCGTTCCTCTCGGAGGGGCTCGTGCTGCTGACCACGGGCACGCAGTTCCCGCACGGGGACGACGCGCCCGACGTCTACCGCGCGTACGTCGGCCGCCTCGCGGCCCGCGGCGTGGTCGGCCTCGGGTTCGGCACCGAGGTGGTGCGCGCCGGCATCCCGCCCGCCCTCGTCGACGCGTGCCGGGACGAGCAGATGCCGCTGTTCGAGGTGCCGTACCGCACGCCGTTCATCGCGGTGGCCCGCGCCAATGCCGAGGCGATCGCCGCCGAGGCGTACGCCCGCCGCAGCTGGGCGCTCGCCGCGCAGCGCGCCATCGCGCTGGCGGCACTCCGCCCCGACGGCCTCGGTGCGACTGTGGCCGAGCTCGCCAAGCAGCTCGACACGTGGGTGGGCATGTTCGACGCCGCCGGCGAACTGGCGCGCGAGCACCCCGCCGGCGCGCTCGACGCCGACACGGCCGCCGCACTGCAGCGGGAGGTGACCGGCGTGCTGCATCGCGGAGCCCGGGCGGGGTCGTCGCTGCACATCGGCGAGACGCCCTTCACGCTGCAGACGCTGGGCCGTGGCGGGCATCTCCGCGGCGTGATCGCGATCGCCGCGGGCGACCTCGACCAGGAGGGGCGCGTCGTGGTCACCGCCGTCATCGCGATGGCGGGCCTCGCCCTCGAGCAGCAGCAGGGCCTCGGCCGTGCCCGCAGCGCGCTGCGCGCAGGCCTGGTGCAGTCGCTCCTCAGCGGCGACCCGGGGCTCGCCCGGCGCACGTCGCGCGAGCTGTGGGGGCCGCTTCCGGCCGCGCCGGTCATCGTGGCGGTGACGGATGCCGCAGCCGCCCGTGTCGACGGCATCGCCGAGCTGCTCGAGCTCTGGGCCGACGAGAAGCGCGGTGCGCTGTTCTTCGGGCGCGGGGACGACGGGCTCGTGCTGGTGGTGCCGGCGGACGACCCCTCGAGCCTCCACGACCTCGTCGACCGCTTCGACGTCCGGATCGGGATGTCGGACCCCGCGGCCTACGACGCCTTCGCCGCCGCACTCGGGCAGGCGCGCGTCGCCCGCGACCGCGGCGTCGGTGCCGTCACGGCATTCGCCGAGGTCTCGCGCGGCGGCGTGCTGTCGGCCCTCACCGACGACGCACGGGCGCTCGCGCGCGCCGAGCTGGCGCCGCTGCACGACCACGACGCCGCACAGGGGACCCACCTCGTCCAGACGCTGCAGGTCTGGCTCGACGCGGACTGCTCGCACGAGGCATCCGCTCAGTCCCTCGGCGTGCACCGCCACACCGTCCGCACCCGTCTCGCGCTCATCGAACGGGTGCTCGGCCGCGACCTCTCGTCGTTCGCGACCCGCGCCGAGCTGTGGGCGGCCCTGCGCGCCCTCGACGCCTGACCCTGCTCGAGTCGTCGCCGGCTCTCGCTCCGCGTCGAGATCGCGCGAACTCGTCCTGGACATCGGGGCAGCCTGTCGCGGTCCGACCGATACTCGCGACAGATCATCGGGACGCCGCACGGGCGGGACGCGCGAGGATGGGCGCATGCCTCTGAGCCCCGTGCGCAATGGTGACGTGTCGTGGTGGTGGCGGAGCCTCGGCGGCCTGCCGGCGTCGAGACCACCGCTGCCCGACGACCTCGACGCCGACGTCGCGATCGTGGGCGCCGGCTACACCGGCCTCTGGACCGCGTACTACCTCAAGCGCGCCCAGCCGTCCCTGCGGGTGGTCGTGCTCGAGCAGCGGTTCGCCGGGTTCGGGGCATCCGGTCGCAACGGCGGATGGCTCACGAACACCGTGACCGGCGGGCGTGAGCGCTACGCCGAGACCCATGGTCGCGACGCCGCGATCGCCCAGCAGCGCGCCCTCAACGAGACGGTCGACGAGGTCATCGCCGTCGCCGCCCGCGAGGGCATCGACGCTGACATCGTCAAGGGCGGCGAATTCGGCGTCGCCCGCACGCCCGCACAGCTCGCGCGGCTTCGGGCGAGCGCGGCAGCCGAGCAGTCGTGGCCCCATACCGATGTGGAGGTGATGGATGCCGCGGCCGCGGCATCCCGTATCCGCATCGCCGGCGCGCTCGGCGCCACCTGGCACCCGCATTGCGCGCGCGTTCACCCGGGCAAGCTCGTGCGCGGGCTCGCCGAAGCGGTCGAGCGGCTCGGCGTGCCGATCTACGAGCAGACGCAGGTGCGCGAGATCTCGGCGGGCAGGGCGGTCACCGACCGGGGCACGGTCCGGGCGGCCCACGTGCTGCGGGCGACCGAGGGCTTCACGGCCGACCTCCGCGGCGAGCATCGCACCTGGCTGCCCATGAACTCGTCGATGATCGTCACCGAGCCGCTGCCGCCCGCGTTCTGGGCGGCCGTCGGCTGGAACGGCCGCGAGACCCTCGGCGACTTCGCACACGTCTACATGTACGCGCAGCGCACCGCCGACGACCGCATCGCCTTCGGCGGGCGGGGCGTGCCGTACCGCTACGGCTCGCGCGTCGACACCGACGGAGCGACGCAGGAGCGCACCATCCGGTCGCTCGCGGCGCTGCTGCACGGCTTCTTCCCTCAGGCCGCGGGTGCTTTCTTTCCTCAGGCCGCGGGCGCTTTCTTCCCGGATGCCGCCTCCCTCCCGATCGCCCACGCCTGGGCCGGGGTGCTCGGAGTGCCGCGCGACTGGGCCGCGACCGTCGTCCACGACCGAGCCAGCGGCCTCGGCTGGGCGGGCGGCTATGTCGGCACCGGCGTGACGGCGACGAACCTCGCCGGCCGCACGCTCGCCGACCTGGTGCTCGAGCGCGACACCGAACTCACCCGGCTGCCGTGGGTCGGGCATCGAGCGAAGCGCTGGGAGATCGAGCCCCTGCGCTGGACCGCCGTCAACGCGATCTACACCGCATACCGGATGGCCGACCGGTTCGAGGCAGCTGGGTCGTCTGCGCGCACCGCCTGGCCCGCCCACGTCGCAGACGTCGTCGCCGGCCGCCACTGACGCGCGCACGCCGCCGCGCGGCGCCCCACATCCGTCGCTCAGAACAGGCTTTGGCGGTCTCCCCCGGCTGCGGGCGGGTCGTCGGGGCGCCGCTGCTAGCACCTCGGTGCCTGCCGCGCCAGGCGGTTCGTCGGCGCGCCGGGCGGAGGCATCCTGCCTGATGAGGCGATTCTCATCCCTAATACCTTTCATGTGTCAGGTATTAGCGCTATCGTCAGAGGGCGGCGCCGCGTGCGCCGACACAGCGGAGGCAAGGACGCCGCGCGGATGCGGCGACGACCGATGGAGGCGTCAGGACCGATGACACGATCAGTACGCAGGACCTCACGATGGGCGGCGGTCGGAGCGACCGCGCTCGTGGGCGCATTGGTGCTCGCAGGCTGCGGGCGCACGGACGACGGTGGTGGCGGAGGAGACGGCGGGGGCGGCGAGGCGATCGACGACTCCCCTGCTTCGGGCACCGTCGAGGTCTGGGCGATGGGCAACGAGGGCGAAGTCCTCGACGAGCTCGCCGCCCGGTTCGAGGAGGAGAACCCGGATGTCACGATCGAGGTGACGGCCGTGCCGTGGGAGAGCGCCCACGACCGCATCGCGACCGCGATCGCCGGCGGCGAGACCCCCGACATCACGATGCTGGGCACCACCTGGGTCGGCGAGTTCGCCGCGACCGGCGCCTTCGAGCCGACGCCCGACGGACTGGTGGACGAGTCGTCGTTCTTCGAGGGCTCGTGGGACACCGCCGTCGTCGACGACGTCGCCTACGGCGTGCCGTGGTACGTCGACACGCGCGTGCTCTACTACCGCACCGACTTCGCCGAGCAGGCGGGTGTCGAGCCGCCGACGACGTGGGACGAGTACAAGGAGTTCACGAAGGCCCTGCAGACGGCCGGCGCCCAGTGGGGCGTCTCGCTGCCCCCGGGCGGATTCGACTCGTGGCAGTACGTGACGCCGCTGGCCTGGCAGCAGGGCGGCGACATCATCAACGACGACGGCACCGAGTTCACCCTCGACAGTCCGGAATGGGAGGAGGCCTTCGCCTTCTACACCAGCTTCTTCGAAGAGGGGATCGCCGAACCGCGTCGCCTCGAGGGCGGCGAGATCGAGCAGGCCTTCATCAACGGCGAGGTCGGCGCCTTCTACAGCGGCCCGTTCCACGTCAGTCTGCTGCTCGACCAGGGCGGCGAGGAGTTCGCCGACAAGTTCGGGGTCGCCATGGTGCCGGGCGCCGACAGCCGTACCAGCTTCACCGGCGGCGGCAACCTCGCGGTGTTCGAAGAGACCGACAACCGCGATGCGTCGTGGAAGTTCGTCCGGTGGCTGAGCGAGCCCGAGACGCAGATCGAGTGGTACGACATCTCGACCGACCTCCCGAGCGTCCAGTCGGCCTGGGACGACGCGACGTTCGCCGAAGACCCGTACCTCAGTGTGTTCGGCGAGCAGCTGCAGGACTCGAAGGCACCGCCGGCGATCGCGACCTGGGCGCAGGTGTCGGCCGTGATCGACCAGGAGCTCGAGAAGGCGACACGCGGTGAGACCACACCCGCCGACGCCGTGGCCGCGATCCAGCAGCAGGCGTCGTCGATCGGCACCGGAGAGTAGGTCCGCGCGTGGCCACTCTCGCTCCGCCGGCCACCCGCCGTGGCGCTCCCCCTTCGGGGGCGTCACGGCGCGCCCGGCGCATGACGCTCACGGCGTGGCTGTTCGCCGCCCCGTTCGTCGTGCTGTTCCTCGTCTTCATGGCGGGGCCGATCATCGCGTCGCTCGGCATGAGCTTCACCGACATGACGACGCGCGACCTGCAGACGCCGTTCCAGGTCGACCTCGTCGGGTTCGACAACTACGTGCGACTCTTCCAGGACCCGCGGTTCCTGCGGTCCCTGGGCAACACGCTGACCTTCGTGATCGTGGCGGTGCCGCTGACCATCGCTCTGGCGCTGGTCGTCGCCCTGGCACTCGACAAGGGCATCCGCAAGTTCCGCACCGTGTTCCGGGTGGGCTTCTACACGCCGGTCGTCACCAGCATCGTGGCGATCGCGATCGTGTGGCGCTTCATCCTCCAGCCGGACGGCCTTCTGAACGGCTTCCTCGCCTGGTTCGGCATCCAGGGTCCGGATTGGCTGCAGTCGACCACCTGGGCGCTGCCGTCGCTCATCATGATGGCGGTCTGGCGCAACATCGGCACGCTGATGGTGATCTTCCTGGCCGCCCTGCAGGGCGTGCCGCGCGAGCACCACGAGGCGGCGATGGTCGACGGCGCGAACGCCTGGCAGCGCTTCTGGAGCATCACGATCCCCGAGATGCGTCCGGCGCTGCTGTTCGCGGCGGTCATCACCGGCATCGGGTTCCTGCAGTTCTTCGAGGAGCCGTTCGTCATGACCCGCGGCGGACCGCTCGACGCGACGCTGTCTACCGCGATGTACACGTACCAGCAGTTCGGCTTCGGCAACTACTCGTACGCAGCCGCCGCGAGCTACGTGCTGTTCCTCGCGATCGTGCTGCTCTCGCTGGTCCAATTCCGCCTGCTCGGAAGGAGGGACTGACATGACCGCGGTCGCACCCGTGCCCGTGGCGGCGCCCGACTCCGAGCCGACGAGGCCAGCACGCCGCCGGCGCCGCCTCGAGGGGCGCACCCGCTGGTGGCTGTACATCGTCCTCGGCCTCGGCCTCGTGGCGATGATCATGCCGTTCATCTGGATGATCCTCGGCGCGTTCAAGACCGATGCCGAGATCCGCCAGTACCCGACGGACTTCTGGCCCAAGGAGCCCACGCTCGACAACTTCGTGACGCTGTTCGCGCGCCTCGACTTCGCGACGTTCTTCTTCAACAGCGTCGTCGTCGCCGTCTTCGTCACGCTCGGCAACATCGTCTTCTGCTCGATGGTGGGCTACGCGCTGGCCAAGCTGGAGTTCCGCGGCAAGAAGCTGCTGTTCGCGCTCGTGCTGTCGACGCTGATGGTTCCGGGCGTGGTCACCTTCGTCCCGCTGTTCGTCCTCACGGCGAACCTTGGTCTGGTCAATTCGTATCCCGGACTCATCCTGCCGTTCCTCATCACCCCGCTCGGCGTGTTCCTCATGCGGCAGTTCATGCTCGGGCTCCCCGATGAGCTGATCGAGGCGGCGCGCATCGACGGGGCGAGCGAATGGCGCATCTTCCTGCGCGTCATCATGCCGCTGTGCGGGCCGGCGATCGCGACGCTGACGATCCTCACGTTCCTCGCGAGCTGGAACAACTTCCTCTGGCCGCTCGTCGTCGCCACCACCGAGGACATGTACACCCTCCCGGTGGCGCTCGCGCTGTACTCGGTGGGGCAGAACGCCGCACGCTACGGCCTCATGATGGCGGGCGCCGTCGTGGTCGTCGTGCCCGTGCTGATCGTGTTCGTCGCGCTGCAGCGCTACTTCGTGCAGGGCATCTCGCTCACCGGCATCAAGTGAGCTGACGGATGCCGCGGCATCCGTCGTCTCGAAAAGAAAGGATCATCGACACGATGGAGTTCCCCGAAGGGTTCCTGTGGGGTGCGTCGACCGCGGCGCACCAGATCGAGGGCGGCAACGTCAACTCGGACTGGTGGCAGCGGGAGTGGGGGCACCTCCCGGGGCCACCGGTCGAGGCGCCGTCGGGCGACGCGGCCGACAGCTACCACCGCTACCCCGAGGACATGGCGCTGCTCGCCGACGCGGGCCTGGCCGCCTACCGCTTCAGCATCGAGTGGGCGCGGATCGAGCCGGAGAAGGGCTGGGTCTCACGCGCGGCGATCGACCACTACCGCCGCATGGTGGCGACGGCACGCGACCTCGGCCTCGAGCCGGTGATCACCCTCCATCACTTCACCAATCCGGCCTGGCTCGCCCGGGAGGGCGGATGGCTGACGGATGCTTCGGTCGATGCGTTCCGGCGCTATGTCGAGGCCGCCCTTCCCGTGCTCGAGGACGTCGAGCTCGTCTGCACCATCAACGAGCCGAACATGGTCTCGGTGCTGGCCGACCCGGAGGTGGGCTTCCCGTCGATCGGCCTGCCGCCCGGCGTTCCGGACGTGACGGACCGGCTGATCGCCGCGCATCGGGGCGCGCTCGAGCTCGTCCGGTCGGCGGGTGCACGGGCGGGCTGGTCCGTCGCGACCCAGGCCTATCAGCCGGAGCCCGGCGCCGAGCAGGTCGCGGCGGACTACGGCCGGTCGCGCGAGGACGTCTTTCTCGACGCCGCGGAGGGCGACGACTGGATCGGCGTGCAGGCGTACACGCGCACGAAGATCGGGCAGGGCGGCCCGCTCCCGATCCCCGACGACGCGGAGCGCACCCTCACCGGGTGGGAGTACTTCCCCCCGGCGGTCGGCGACGGCATCCGCAACGCCTGGGCCCGGGCGAAAGCCCCGGTGTACATCACCGAGAACGGCATCGCCACGGCTGACGACGCCCGCCGCATCGACTACACCACCGGGGCGCTCGAGGCGGTGCGGGAGTGCATCGCCGAGGGCATCGACGTTCGGGGGTATCTGCACTGGAGCGCCCTCGACAACTATGAGTGGGGCAGCTTCCGACCGACGTTCGGGCTGATCGGCTGGGACCCCGAGACATTCGAGCGCCGGCCGAAGGCGAGCCTCGCGTGGCTCGGTCGGGTGGCGCGCGCGAACGGACTGCCCGCCTGACCCGCGAGCCCGCTCCCGGGGATGCGCGGTCGGGTGTTCGCAGCTCAGGCAGGATGCCACCCGGCTGCGGGGGCCGAGACGCCGCGCCCTACGGCTGCCTGAGTTGCGAACACCTGCGGCGGTGCGTACAGACCGGCCGCACCGTCAGTCGCGTGGGACGAGGTAGCCGCGCACGAACTCCTCGAAGAGCGGCACCATGTCGACGGACTCGTCGAGCAGCCACTGCAGCTGGATGCCGTCCATGACGGCGCTGATCAGGCGTGCCGCCAGGGCAGGGTCGACGTCGTCGCGCACCTCGCCGGCCTCCTGGCCCGCGCGCAGGAGATCCCCCGCGCGCTGAGCCGTTGAGCGATACCGGTCGGCGAATTGCTCGTGCGAAGGATGCTCCGAGTCGGTGGCCTCGGCCGACACGATGGCGTACAGCGAGGTGAGCCCGCGCGTGGTCTTGTTGTACGCCACCACCCGTTCGGCCTGCTGGAGGAGCGTGTGCTCGGCGGGGTCGCCCGCGGCGGCACGCACCTTCTCGTCGCGCTGGCGCAGCACCTCGGCGAACAGCTCCTCCTTGTCGGCGAAGTGGTGCATCAGCCCGGCAGGCGTGAGCCCTACCCGCTTGGCGATCTCGCGCAGGGATCCGCTGTGGAACCCGGTGCGGGAGAACACCGCCAGCGCCTCGTCGACGATGGCCTGCCGGCGTGCCTGCCCCTTGGCATAGCTGCCGCGCGGGCCGCGCGGCGCCGCCTTGTCGACCTGCTCGTCCGCGGTCACCATTGCCTCCCGTCCGCGCCGGCGCCACACACCGGCGGGTCACTCATCGCTGCCGCGGGCGTCCGCTCACCACGTCGACCCGAAGTCCTGCTGGCGCATCGCGGGCCGCAGGAGCCGCTCCATGTCACGATCCACGAAGTAGTCCTTCAGCGTATCCCCGGTGAGGGCGTTGCCGATCGCCGCCATGACCATGGCCTGGTCGAGCGACAGGTATCGCTCGGCGATCGTGCCGGTGCCCGTCGCGACGGCGTCGTAGAAGCCGCCGGGGCCGTACGCGCCGAGGTCGGTCTCGATCCGGCTGAGGTTGTCGATGGCCCCTTCCCGGTCGTACGGCAGCGCGAGGAACGCCGCGTGCGGCGTGACGACGCCGTCGCCGTACTCCGGATCGGGGTTCGTGCCGGTGCTGCAGCCGGGGTGGTCGACGTCGATGTCGGTGTGCTCGACATCCGAGAAGTACCCGTCGGAGCGCATGCCGGCGATGTCCACGCCGTATTCGGAGTAGCCGCCGAACGGGTTGCTCGCAGGCGAGAAGCCCCAATAGCCGTAGCCCGCGTCCTCCAGGCCGTGGTATTCCTGTACCGCAACCGTGATGGGGTGGTTGAGGCGCCACGAGCGCGGACCCCAGGTCGTCTCGGGCACGAGCAGGTCGGGCATGAGCGCCTCGAACATGCTGCCGCCCCAGGCCGGCACGAACGACATGCCGGCGTAGGAATACACGCCCTCCCACACCTGGAAGCCGTCGTATGTGCGGTACTCACCCGTGGGCAGCTGCTCCTGCCAGTCCCAGTCGCAGCCCGGCGGCATCGTGCGGTGCGTGCCGTAGAGCGCGGTCGGCGGGATCTGTCCGTTGGCGATGCCGAGGTACGTCGCGATGCGGCTCTCGCTCACCGTCGTGTCGTAGTGGTGGCAGGTGTAGTACGCCGTCTCGCCGGAGCCGTTGTACATCGGCGCCGCGACGCTGCAGTCCGGGGGCGGCACCTCCCAGAACCCGCCGCGGTTGGTGCCGGCCGGCAGCGCGGGCGCGCCCTCGGGGTTGAAGAACGCCGAGAAGTCCATCGTCCGGTACAGCGCGTCCGCCTGGGCCGCGAGCGAGGGCTCCGCCTCGCGCACGATGCGCAGCGCCGAGGCGAGCCAGCCGTTGTCGACGGTGCTGAGGAACGGGTGCACCGGATCGCCGGAGTCCGGCCACGTGGTGAGCTTGGCGCCCGTTGCCGGGTCGTACCAGTTGTAGTACATGCCGCTGGCGTCGTTTCGCTCCAGCGTCTCGAGGGTGTCGAGAGTCGTCGCGATGCGGTCGCGCGCCTCGTCGGCGCCGATGATGCCGAGGTCGCGCGCCGTCACGGCCGACCAGAGGTAGCCGCCGATGTTGGTGGGAGACGTGTAGGCGCCAACGGTCTGCAGATCGCCCGTGACGTTGTCGGAGGGCAACCCCGTGGCACGGTCCGTCATGGCGGCGAGAGATGCCCAGGTGTCTTCCGCCCACCGTTGCAGCGTCTCGTTGCCGGGTCTGCCGCCGCCGTTGCCATGACCGCCGACAGCCTGGGCCGATCCGCCGACCGCCAGTCCCGCGACCACCAGTCCGGCCGCAGCCACCGTGCTCACCCATCGCTTCATCGCGCTCTCCTCGTCGAAAGCGGCTCCGTCGGACGGAACCGTCGGTGCGCAAAACCTAACACGCGTCAGGTATTGGCTGAACCCCCGGCATCCGGTCTCTCATGCGCTTCTCACGGGATGCCGCTGCGCCGCGCCCGGACCGGTCTCAGCGCGGAGCGTGCGCCTCGAGGAACTCGTAGACGTCGGTCGTGTCCACGCCGGGGAACGACCCGGTCGGCAGGGTCGCGAGGAGGGTGCGCGGGGTGCGCACGTTGGGCCACGACTGCTCGCGCCAGGCGGCCTCGAGCTCGGCCGGCGCGCGGCGGCAGCACGCCTCCACCGAGTGGGTCGAGACGCCGCGGTTGGGAGTGTCGCGGCCGAGGAACCACTTCGTGTCGTCGAACCGCACGCCGACGCTCACCGAGTGCGCGCCTTCGCTCGACAGCTCGACGCGCGCGGTGCACCAGTACGTGCCGTTGCCGGTGTCGGTGTACTGGTAGTACGGGTTGAAGTGGTCGTCGACGTCGAAGACGACGCGCGAGGTCCACTTGCGGCAGCACATCTGCCCCTCGATCGCGCCCAGGCGGTCGGTCGGGAAGTTGACGTCGTCGTTCTCGTACACCTTCGTGATGACGCCCGACTCGTGCACCTTGAGGAAGTGCACCGGCAGGCCCAGGTGCACGGTCGCGAGGTTCGTGAAGCGGTGCGCGGCGGTCTCGTACGACACCGAGTAGGCGTCGCGGAGATCCTCGATCGAGATCGAGCGGTCCTTCTTCGCCTCCTGCAGGAACGGCACCGCGTGCGCCTCGGGGATCAGGAGGGCACCCGTCAGGTAGTTCGTCTCCACGCGCTGGCGCAGGAAGTCGGCGTACGAGGTGGGCTCGCGGTGTCCGAGAATGCGGCTCGACAGGGCCTGCAGCACGGCCGTGCGCGGGTCGCCCTTGGTCGTGAGGCGGCTCGACAGGTACAGGCGCCCGTTCTTGATGTCGGCCACCGACCGGGTCGTCTGCGGCAGGTCGGGCACGTAATGCAGCGTGAAGCCCAGATGGGCGGCGATGTCGGATGCCGTGCGCTGCGTCAGCGGACCGCCCGGGTGGTCGACGGCGTGGAGGATCCCCCGCGCCTGCTGCTCCAGCTCGGCGAAGTAGTTGTTCTGCGTGCGCATGAGCCTGCGCAGCGCCACGTTCGCACGGCGGGCCTCCTCCGGGGTGGCGGCCCGCTCGTCGCGAAGGCGCTCGATCTCGCCCTGCAACGCCAGCATCGCCTTCAGCGCCTCGGTCGGCACCGTCTTGCCGATGCGGAACGGCGGGATGCCGAGCGCCTGGAATGTCTGACCCCGCATCGCCCGCTCGAGCGAGATCTCGAGCGTCGCGCGCTCGTCGAGCGGTTCGG